>JAHLMS010000009.1:22694-23064 GCA_018920245.1 Candidatus Aenigmatarchaeota archaeon | reverse complement strand
ATGTTGTTATTGGCTGTGTTGTTGGTTATTTTGTTGTAGAGGCTGGATGAGAGGTAGATGCCACGTTGAGTGTTTGAGTTGGCTGTGTTGTTGGCTAGGGTGTTGTTGTTGGAGTTGTAGTAGAGGTAGATGCCGGTGACGTTGTTGGAGTTTGCTATGTTATTGATTATATTGTTGTTGTAGCTGAGTTCAAGGTTGATGCCTACACGATTGTTGTAGGCTGTGTTGCTGATTAGGGTATTGCGGATGTTGTAAAAATTGATGTAAATGCCAAGTTTGTTTTTGTAGACTGTATTGTTGGTTAGGGTGTTGTTGTTGGAGTTGTAGTAGAGGTAGATGCCGTTTTCACTGTTGCTGTAGGCTGTGTTGT
>JAHLMS010000009.1:0-22684 GCA_018920245.1 Candidatus Aenigmatarchaeota archaeon | reverse complement strand
GTTGCTGAATATGTTGTTTGTGAAGATGTTACGGGCGGCGGACTCAGACCAAATACCTTCGTTTGAGTTACTGCTAAATAGATTGTTTGTGAATGTATTATAGGAGCCGCGGGTGAGATAAACGCCACGTACCTGATTGGAATTGAATGTGTTGTTGGTTAGGGTGTTGTAGGAGCTGGACTCGAGATTGATGCCACAATTGCTGTTGGAGTTGGCTGTGTTGTTGGCTAGGGTGTTGTTGTTGGAGTTGGACTTGAGGTAAATGCCCCAATTGCTGTTGTAATTGGCTGTGTTGTTGGTAAGTGTGTTGTTGGAGCTGGAATAGAGGTAGATTCCGTATGAAAATTTTGAAATAATACAGTTTTTGATTGTTACGTTTGTACGACCGCTAAGATAGATACCGTTGCCGGTGCCTGTGCCTGTTATTGAATAACCATTGCAATTTAGTTCAATGTTATTTGCGCCTATTACTATGCCGTTGCCAGAACATGGACCTAGATTTCCAGTTAATGTCGTGCTTGCGGTTATTGTATCACCGCAGGATAGCGCTGCCGCTGGGCTGGAAAAGGCAGCAAGTGCAAAAAGGAGTCCTAACAGGATTGAAACATGAAACATCGTTTTTCTTGCCAACAAATCACCCCCACTGCGAGGCTTTGAAAGCCTGCAGGTGTTTAGAATTACATTAAAGTATTTATATTTAAAGATTATGATTGCCTTTACAACAACCGATATCTTTTTAAAACACTTATGTTATTTGAGTATTTTCAGCAAATCTGATATATCCTCAATTGTATAGTCCGGTTTTATCCTCAGCTTATCATGCCAACCCTTCCCATACTTTGCAAGTATTGTTATCATGCCTACCCTTTTAGCACCTAGCATATCTCTGTCAATGCTGTCACCAACGTATGCTACCTCCACAGGTTTCAACCTGAATATTCGCAAGGCAGCAATGAACGGCTTTGAACTCGGTTTTGCAGCACCGACATCCTCGGCCGTTATCACAATCTCAAAGATGTGGCTGAGCCGCAGGCTTGTCAGTCTTGTCCAAGCCTGTATACGTGCGCTATCCGTTATTACACCAAGCCTATAACCTCTGCGAATAAGTTCAAGCAACGTCGGCATCACATGTGGATATGGATCGAGGAAGCTTTCCTTAACCTTACGGTAAGCGACTACACCAGCCGCGAGTATCTTCCAATCGACTTTGCCAATTGCCTCTTTCAGAAAATCGTCAAATATCTTTTGGTACTCTATGCCCTTCCTGTCATAGATATTGTAGACCATCTTGAGGGCGCGGGCCTTCGGAATCTTTAATCCGGCATCTATCATCGCTGAAACTGCAGCCTCAACAGCCATTGTCTTCATCTTCCAGAAATCGACCAGTGTATTGTCGAGGTCGAAAACGACAGCCTTGAGTTTTTGCATACAATGTATAATATCACCAATTTATTAATCATAGCTTTCTGGATGCACATGCACCGGCAAGCACACACTGCCTGCAAATAGGCTTAGTTTTACATGTTGTTTTTGCATGTTCAACGAGCAGGGCATGCAATTCTTTGAACAAGCGGCTGTTATGGCATATGTTCTTGTAAAAATAGCCCTGCAGCTCTTCATACTTTCTGAAATTGCTCTTGCTCAACCGGTTGATTATCCGGAATGTATAGGTATCAACAGGCAGCACAGGCTTGTTGCCCGCATAAAGCAATATGGAGTCTGCAGTCTCCGGGCCTATGCCATTGAGCTCTAACAACTCATCGCGTATCTGCCAGACTGGCCTGTTAAAGAACCTGTCTAAATTTCCGTCCCATTTCGCCATCAAATGCCTCGAAATGTCCCGTAGGCGTTTAGCTTTCTGATTATAAAAGCCAGCAGGTCTAACAAGGCGTTTAAGTGTTGCTAAATCGGCCTGAGAAATCTTGCTTATATCCAGCATTTTAGCCTTCCGTAGGTTTGAGATTGCGGCTTCCACATTGCGCCAAGCAGTATTCTGGGTAAGAATAGCGCCGACAATGACTTCAAACCTGCTCTTGGCGGGCCACCAGCTGTGGTTGGAGCCATACTGCCTACGCAACGCGGTATAAATCATGGACGGCTGCATGAGAATTAATTGCCTTGGATAAATTTATAAGCAGATAGCTACAAGAAAGTCTTATGAAAAGGCTGGTTTTGTTTTTGATTGTATTGTTACTATTAACCGTGCCTGTCTTCGCAGTGGAGGCGCTAACGATAAATTGGGCTGTCTCCGATGCGAAAGTCAGGCCAGGCGGCCAGACAACAATTCAACTGACTGTCAGCAACCCTTCACTTACCGAAACTCCACAATACATAAAATTATACATAACCGCGGGCCCTTACCTTACCGTAAGCCCGAGCACAATAGAAATAGCAAGCCTTGGACCTTCTGCAAGTCAGACAACTGCATTGGATGTCAAAATATCAGCAAGCGCTGAATCCACAACTTCCTACATCACTGTAAGAGCCACATATTTCGTTTCCAACCTTGCGCGTGATACTACAATAAATATACCTATAAAGATCAGGCGCGACCCTGTATTGCAGATAGATAACGTTAACCTTAGTAAGCCTGCTGAGCCTGGTATCATAACAACGCTCTCATTCGATATCTACAATTCAGGCGAGGGTTCGGCAAGGGACATGACAGTGTCCATAGGCCAGAATTCATCTGTATTCTCAGCTGTCGGCTCCAGCGATATGTTCATTCCGAGCATCGCACCGGCAGAGAGGAAGCGATTGGATTTTCCATTATTCATAAGCTCGTCGGCAACGCCGGGTGTTTACACGGTCCCACTGACCATTTCTTATTATGATGAAACGAAGAGCGATTTAACTACAGTTCAGAAATTCATCGGCATGGAGATCGATGGCAAGGCGCAGTTCATAGTGGCCGTAGACTCTGTAAAGGACTTCTTTTTCGGTAGAAAGGGCACTGTATCTATCTCGATATCTAATAGCGGAAGTGTACGGGCAGAATTCCTCACAGTGAACGCATCATCGCCGTTTGGCACAAAATACATGTACATTGGTTCATTGGACTCGGATGACACTGAGATTGTTAGCATACCTCAGGACCTCACAAAAGCAACGGACAAATATTACCTCGACCTCGAACTTTCATGGAAAGACAAGTTCGGCAATGTCTACACAGAAACGAAGCGTGTGGAATTGAGCCCAACCTCTGCGCCCATCCAGATATCATATACGGCAGTTTTGTTCATTATAATAATAGTTGGCATCGGCTACTGGTTCTACAAGAAGAGAAAAAAGTGAAAGAATGCCAAATGACACGCATGCCTCTCATGACGAAGTCATTATCAGACTGGATAATGTGAAAAAGACCTACATGCTCGGCAAGATACCCGTGCAGGCGCTTCGCGGCATAACCATGAAGGTCCACCGCGGAGAGTTCATCGCGATAATGGGGCCGAGCGGTTCAGGAAAGTCCACGTTAATGAACATTTTGGGCGCGCTCGATGTGCCGACCAGCGGCAAAGTTTGGTTCGAAGGTAAGGATATATCCAAGTTCTCGGAGAGCGAACTGGCAAGGTTCAGGGGCAAGAAGGTAGGTTTTGTCTTCCAGCAGTTCAATCTTTTTCCTGTGATGAGCGCGCTCGAAAACGTTGCATTGCCCATGATATTTCAGGATGTACCAGAAAAACAAAGACTGGCACGTGCCAAACAACTGTTAACAACACTAGGCCTTGGAAAGCGCCTCCATCACAAACCATCAGAGCTTTCGGGTGGCGAGCAACAGCGCGTGGCAATGGCCCGCGCATTTGCCAACAATCCGGATGTCATACTCGCCGACGAACCAACCGGAAATCTGGACTCCAAGACAGGCAAGCAGATAATGACATTTCTAAAGAATCTCCATATGGAAGAGCATAAAACAATAATAGTGGTGACACACGACCCGATAATAGCCGGCTATGCTGAAACTATTGTGAACATAAGGGACGGACAAATAGTGCACGACCATATTCTGGCGCGCAAACATCTCTGGCCCAAAAACAGGAGGACTGGAGAGCAATGATCAAGGAATACATCCAGTTCGCATTCTCGACGATAGTACATCAGCGCAAAAGACGAAGCTTTCTTACGATATTGGGCATATTCATCGGTATCGCTGCGGTCGTGGCGCTAATATCAGTGAGCCAGGGTCTAAAGGACGCAGTATCCTCACAGTTTGAGCTCATCGGAGCAGATGTCATAACCATAATGCCAGGGAAGTTCGGTGCTGGGGGAATGACGGGATTCGGAGCAAGGCCGCTTACAGATACTGATGTTGAAATAGTGGAAAACATTCGTGGCGTCGGTACCGTCGCACCGATACTTGTCAGAACAGCGAAAGTCACGTTCTCAGGAGAAGAAAAGTACACCTATGTTATGGGCATTCCTGCTGACAAGGCCGAAGATGTTCTGTTGTCCATGGAAGGTATAAAGGTCATAGAAGGTCGCTTGACCACAAAAAGCGACAAATACGGCGCCATTATAGGATATTCCATTGCTGATGATTTCTTCGAGAAAGATGTGCACGTCGGGGACAAGCTCGAGATATCTGGAAAGGAGTTCAAGGTGCGCGGCAGGATAAGCAAGATCGGCAATCGGCAAGACGACTCCCAAATATACATTCACATGAGCACCGCGCGTGAGATCTTCAATACATCGGAGATATCTGTGATAATATTGAAGGTCGAACAAGGAGCAGACGTCGAGAGGGTTGCAGAGAAAATCAAGGAGGAACTGAAAGACAAGCATGGCGAAGAGGACTTTAGCGTAATGACATCGAGCCAGCTTGCATCCATTGTGCAGAATATCCTCGGCATAATCCAGCTGGTGATAGTCGGCATAGCCGGCATTTCCTTGCTGGTCGGTGGTGTGGGGATAATGAACACAATGTACACATCGGTGCAAGAACGGACAAGACAAATCGGAATCATGAAAGCGGTCGGTGCAACGAACTCTGATATCCTTACAATTTTCCTTGTCGAGTCCGGACTCCTCGGTCTTGTCGGTGGTGTCATAGGCTGTGTAATCGGCATCGTGCTCGCCTTCGGCGTCCAGTTCGGCGCTGAAATACTCGGCTATTCGATGCTCAAAGCTTCTGTACCGCTATGGCTCATAGCGTTTGCGCTCGGATTCTCCTTCGTGTTGGGAATGTTGTCAGGCACGCTCCCTGCGCGACATGCCGCAAGAATGAACCCTGTGGATGCGTTGCGATACGAGTAATTATTTTCTTGCAATAACGCGATCTGTTTTCACAGCCAGACCGCGCGTTGCTGTCATCATCTTTTCGCTCGAAATCAACGCCTTCCCGAAAGCTAACATCTCGCCTGTTGGGCCTAGCATCGCTACCCAGTCACCCTTCTCTATGTCCGATTGGACTCGAGCAAGACCTCCAACAGCCAGTGGAGCGCCGTTGAGTATGTTTGGAATGGCTGTGGACTTTATCACAACCGATTTCATTGCGTCGATAACTGCCTCGAGCGGAAGGATGACCTTTCGTATCTTAGATTCGTCTCCTTCTTTCAGTGCCGCAACAGCATCTACAAGCTCATGCAACCTCACTGCCCTGTCCTCCGTGAACGGACCGGAGCGCACGCGCCGCAACTCCTGCATGTGCGCACCTGCACCAAGTCGCTTGCCAATGTCATCGATGAGCTTGCGAATGTAAGTCCCGGCCTCGCACCCGACGCGGAATATCACGTCGCGACCGGCAATTTCAATGACCTCCAAAAAATAAATCTCGCGCAACCGCTCCCGCCGCGCGACAGCAGCCTTTTGTGGCGGTATTTGCCTTATTTTTCCGACAAACTCGTTGAGTGCATTCCGAATCTCATGTTCAGGCACATCCTTGTGCACGTGCATCAGTGCCACGTATTCTTTCGGACTCGACAAAAGCACGGGCATCAGCTTTGTCGAGTTCTCAAGCGCAATCACCAAGACCCCTGAAACGCGTGGGTCCAATGTGCCGCCATGGGAGCATTTATTTATACCAAGTATCTGCTTGATCCATGTGTCGACTTGATGTGATGTTGGTCCAGGCGGCTTGTCAAGAATTATTATTCCGTTTCGTATATGCTCCATTATGGGCCTTGCGCCTGGGTACTTATCTGTAATAGCCATTTCATGTGACTTTACCAACCATCGCATGATTATTATATCCTTTGGCCAAATTTAATGCTAAGGAATGATTATTTCTTCGCTGCTTGATGCAGGACCCTCTTGACAGGCAGCTGTATACCGAGTTTTTGTATCAAGCCCGAGGATTGCCATGCTGCTGCGACCGTCGCATCGTCAGCATCAGCCGGAATGTCGAGCTTGTACTCAGTCGGCTCGAGGTGCGCAGGGTTGCACCTCCTACGCTTCACACGCGTTATCGCCTTAGGTCCTGTGACAAAAACGAACGGCGGTTTTACGTCGACAACCACACAGTATGCACCACCTTCTCGACCGGCAAGTTTCAAGCATACACGACCAGGTTCGAACACCGGCATCTATTTCACCCTTGCTTTCAGCGCAAGCCTGCTGCAAGCAGGACAGAGCTCTGGAAATCGCCTCTCTGGCCTGCGCTCAGTCTTCCTTATTTTACGAATCTCTGTACGAAGCAACCTCGGCCTGTTAAGCTTTGCGCCGCACTGGCCACAAACATGGAATGCAGGTCTGGATTTCTTGAAATGAAACACATTCCGGCCGCCAGGAGTTACAATTCGCGTCCGCTTCCAGGCCACCCTTGAGCGCAACTGTCTCCGCATCCTATTCGACCCCCAACATTTTTCTGAAAATTTGCGTCATAGGTATTGAAAGCAAAAGGTACCACATCAGCCAACCGAAATCATTACCGAAGTAAGGCAAGCTGAAAGGCAAGAACGCGACCGGTCCTTTCCATACACTTGCCATCCAAGGCAACAAAAGCATTACAAGCACGAGTGTCGGCAGCATGGGCTTGAAATTCATCCTCATCTGTTTGTTCGAGAGCTTGAGCACCTCAGTTACAGCTTTGTTGGCTTCCTCAGGATCTGTCTTCTGAAGCTCCTTTGCTTTTGCCTGCAACGCCTTCATTTGCGTCTTCAGCTCGCGCAACGCCGCCTGGTTCACCATATACTTGTAAAACAATGTTATCACAAGCGTTATTATAGTTGCCATCACAGCCTCGCCAAGCACCGGCGGTAGGGCCAGCAAAGGCCCGAAAATCACGCTGAGCGCAGCATAATAACTTTCAACTATGCCCATCTTCATCACTTTGTTTACCTTGACCTCCGACCTTTTTAAACGTTCGTAAAAGGTCCATTATCTTGTTGACAATTATCTCAGGCGGTATGTCTGGACTGTTGCATTCCACGTCAATCACCAAACCTTTGTCCCGGTAGTGCTTTATGAGCGGCGCTGACATCTGATAATAAATTTCAAGCCTCTTCTTTATCGCCTCTGGCTTGTCATCGTCCCTCTGGAACAAGGGACCGCCACATTTGTCGCAGATACCTGGTTTCTTGGGGGGCAATGTCCTCAAGTTGAATATTTCTCCGCAATTCTTGCACTGCACGCGCGTCGATAACCGTTGCAGAAGCACCCATTCAGGCACAACAAGGTTGATTACAGCGTCCAATGTTGTTATTTTGTCCAGTTCCTTGGCCTGCTCTGCGTTGCGCGGATAGCCGTCCAGAATGAAGCCCCTTTTTGCATCAGGCTGGTCGAGTCGTTTCTTGAGTATCTTCAGCACGATATCATCAGGCACTAATGCACCGCTGTCCTGATATTGTCTTATCTTTTGACCATATTCCTTGTCATCCCTCGCCGCCCTTAGCAGGTCGCCTGTCGCTATGTGTGGGATGCCGAGCAGTGGGCTGAGCCTGCTCGCATATGTGCCCTTGCCGCTACCTTGTGGACCAAAAATAATTATTCTCATACATTACTCACCTACAATCTTCTTCATTATTGGAGGCATGTCATCGGCATGCTGGCTCGATATCTGTTCGTAGAACTGGTGTACAATCATCACTGTTAGGAGAATGCCTGTTCCTGTTCCTAGCGCAAGCGTCAGATCTGCGAAACCCGCAAGGAAGCCAATGAACGCGCCACCAAGCACAGCCAGCGCAGGTATGTACCGTTCGAGCACGCGCTCAATTATGCGTGGATCATGACGGAAGCCCGGTATCGATATCATAGCTGACTTGAACTGCTCGGAAACGGTATGCGCATCCATACCTGCTGTGTTGACCCAGAATATGGAAAATATCACTGAACCTATTATCATTATCAGCATGTAGACCAGTGCCCGCGCAACCAGCAACAACCACGCATCGAATGCCGGCATCATCCCTGTAACCGTCATTATACCCCAACCCAATAGCGCGCCGATTGCACCTCCAAGCAGAGCCATTCTTAGAGGCCATTTCTTGAGCATGCGCAGACCAACAAAAGCGAATGTAAGCGCTAGCAAACCGGCAAGTATGCTGATTGTAACCAATGGCAGCGCTTCGGCACCTGAGGGATGAACAAGAAACAATGCAAGCCCAGACTGCGGCATGCTCGTCTTGACATCATATGTGCCGAACCAAGTTATACCCTTCTGGAAAAGCAACCTGCCAACAATCTGAAGGTTTGCCAGCACCGCTGCCGTCAAGATGACAGGGATGTTCGATGTGTATATGAACTTGAGCGGCCATCTTCTGGCTGCGAACTTTCCAAACGGGAACGTGAAGGCCATTGGTATCTCCACACGCATGCCCTGTGCAAAAAGCACGATGATAAAGACCACTGCTGTGGATATCAGTGGTAGAAACGTCACGAACGCGCTACCCGGATTTCCCATACTTAGCAACGAAATGAATTGAGGCAATATTCCTGCAAAGCCGCCCTCGCCTCCTGTGGACAGCGGCGAGAATATACGCGTAATTATAGTCTTGGATACCCCTGCGGCGATGAAGATACTGACGCCTGAACCGAAACCCCATTTGCTGCATACTTCGTCCATAAACATTATCAATATACCGCCGGCCGCAAGCTGAAGTACCACGATAGCAGTGAGTTCTGGTGCCGCAGCCGGTATCGCACCCGAGACGACGTATGCTATTGCCTCGACGAAGCAGAAGAACACGGTCAATATCTTCTGCGCACCCATGAACTTCGCTCTGCCCTCCTTTGTCTGCATGTCCCAACCTATAAGCTTCGACCCCACAAGCAACTGCAAGATTATGGATGCTGTAACGATTGGGCCGATACCAAGCGTCAGCAATGAACCGAACTTGGAACCGAAGACTATCTCAAGGAACTCGAACTGCGCAACAGCTGATGTGTTGATACCCCACACCGTGACGACGCCGAGAGCATAATATAATATGAGAATTATCCCTGTCCATTTCATCTTGTCTCTGAACGTCATTTTCTGAATCGGCTTGACGACAGCTGGCAATTTCGCAGAAATCGTTGCGAAATCGAACGGCAACGCTATCACTCCATTTTTGTCTTTAAAATGGCTTTCCCGCCGGCCGACTCTATTTTTGCTTTAGCACTTTCCACTATTATGTCGGCCTTGACCGTGAGCGGTTGCGTCAGCTTTCCTGTGCCCAGCACTTTATCAAAGCCGAGCTCACCTGCATCAATCTCACTCTTGCCAAGACGCCTCGCGATATTGTCCAAGTCGCGCAGCGTTATCGCCCTCGTAACAGTCCTAGCTTTCAATGGCAATTTGAAACCATGCTTGCCGTAATGCTGTGGTTCATTTGTAATCATCCACGATTTCTTATGCTTCATCATTCCAGAGCGGCCCTTGCCGGCTTGGCTTCCACCACCGCGATGCTTCTTCTTTGCTCCCCATCCATGCGTGTGCGTGCCACGCATGCGTCGGACCTTCTTCCTGAATCGTGCCGTCATTCAAATCATCCTCTTTAACAGCTCGTTTATCTTCTCGCCACGGTCGCCCAGCTCGCCCTTTGGCCAGTGCTGCTTTATTGAATTTTTGAAGCCGCCGGAAGGTGGTGTGAGCCTGAACACAGGCTTAATTCCTAGCGCAGATATTTTCTTACCATGCTTGATTTCTTCGATAGCAAGCTTCACCTCATCAGCTGACAATTTCTTGTTGCCTGGCTTGCGGCCGCGTTTCTTCAGGAGCGCTTCAAGATTATCATCTGATATTGTTCCCCATGTCAACCAGTCACGTGTAACACGTAGCATGCCCTTGATGGACTTGTTATCCGGCAAGAGTACCGCGTGCATCTTTCTTCTCAATCGTAGCAATGCGAGCGTGTCCGCTATCTGTTTGCGCACACCAACCCTTCCCCTGATACGTATCGCAATTATCATCTCATTCAACCCTGCCTGTCTTAAGACCAATCGTCGATTCCAAGGACGGTTGGACCCTGTAGGCATCCAGCTTGCGAAGCGCATCGAATACAGCTTTGATAAGGTTCACACGAGACTGTGTCTGACCACGCGACTTGCACCAGACATCGCGTATGCCTGCTAGTTTCATAACTTTTTTAACCTCGTCACTGACGGCAAGACCCAATCCTCGCGGTGCCGGCATCAGTTTGATGCGCACAGAACCCGCCTTGCCTGTGACCGCGAATGGTATGCTGTGGCTGCCGCCACATTTACATTCCCAACTACCACAACCCCTGCGCACAGGAATTATATTGAGCTTCGCTTTTGCCAGCGCTTTCTCAACAACCTCACGATGCGCACTGGGCAGTCCGCCGCTAAAGCCAAGTCCGACATAGCCGTTTCGATTGCCCACGACAACCATAACTGATATGCGATATCGTCTGCCAGATTTATGCATACGCGTGGTGCGCTTGGATGGTGTGCGACGTATGCCTCCACCCTTTCCTGTGCTTCCGCCTATGAGTATGATATCATTCTCCAAGCCTGGCACAAGCGCATCAACGATGGCAGGCTCGGTTATTCTCTGACCAGTTTCGAAGAGCTGAGATATGTCGGTTATCTTTCCATTAGCGACATCACGGCCTGTCTGTGTTACTGGTTTCCATGCACCTGCTGCGGGCTTCGGTATTGGGGGTATCATTTCCTCGGGTACAGCAGCCGCTGCCTCGAGCTCCTTTGGTATGAGCTCCTCAGCGGCCTCTATCTTGCTTACCTGCACCGCCTCTTGTTTTGTTGCTGTTCTCGGCAAACGTCTCGTCTTTCTTGATTCACGCTTTTCTGACATAATCATCCCTTTGCCTGCATTATTTTTGCCTTGACTTCTGCCACATGTTTCGGCAACTCGCTGGCTGATATCCCGTATTTTGAGAATGCTGGTTTCTGTGCACTCAATGCGAATTCAGCTATATGCTTCCCGTTTATACGATCTTCAGAGGGGAGCATATCGGAACTATGCGGAACATTGATGCCTGTGTCCAGCACACCCTTCAGTGCTGCATACAGTCTGCTGCCTGGTGTGCTAGTAGCAAGCCCTATATCTAACACTGCAGCCGATATGCCTGCTGCTTTCGCCCTCATACCAGCAAGCAATCCAACCAAATATGCTGCTGGCACGTTACCCGTCGGTGGCTTCCAGCCGAACTTGTGCAGCTCCGCTGTGGTTGCTGAAGCGATTGTCATGTCGCCCTTGGCATACCATTTTATGAACTGCACAGTAGCATGACTTATGCTCGTGCGCACTACCATGCGTGGCTTGCCTGATTTGATTAGAGTAAGCCTTGCATGATAGTTCGTCTTCTGTTCTCTGCGCCTTCTGAACTGCATTCTCATTTGCTCACCTTTGGTTTCTTGAGATACCCTTTAGATTCCATGTAGGTTATAAGATGGGCCCTGCTCCTGAAAGCACCACCCTTGATCATCCTGTACACCTTTCTGTATGCCATTGGCTGGAGCCTTGGCTTGACTTGATTAAGAAGATTGCGCTGCGGACGGACTATCTTTAGCCATGCCACCTTAGAGCCACCAGCCCTTGCTGATGCAGATCCCTTCCTGCTGCCACGCCTCTGGTATCTTCGCTTGCCAGGAGCACCGCTACCTTCAACGGGCAGTTTCTTTATCAGTCCTTTATCTATCAACCGCCTGACATCGGCCCTCGTTATAGCCGCGTTTATCTTTGCTGCAGCCTTTGGGTCCATCCACACCCGACTTGTTCCGCATTTCAGCAAGTCTGCTGCGACCCTCAGTTGTGAAAGTTTGTGCCGTTGTGCCATATCATCACGCTACAGGTTGCTCACGAATATTTTGTGATTCCATGACTATCCCAAACTCGCCGAACACCGTGTTGCACGACGGGCACACGAATATGCCTGTCATTGATTGTATACGCTTTCCGACCAAACAACACGCTGGGCAACGGTCCGAATCTATCATCATGAACATCATCATCCAACCTCTTTTTTCTGCTCTTTCTTCATCCTTATCGTGATTTTTTTGGGGTTCAACACCCTCAGGCCAGCAGCATTCGCCGCTTCCTGTATAGCATTTCTCTTCAGGTTGCCGACAGTGGCGCTTATGCGAACTGCATGCACGTCCGGCTTGAGCCCCATCAATTGCGAGACATTGCTCACCTGAACCTCAGTGAATCCAGATGGGTGCAACCCCCTAACTGCACGCGGCAAGCCGTAACCAGGATTGGGTAGGAAACCGTGGGACTTCTGATGCTGCCGCAGCTTGCTCTGCAACCCTTTGGGCTTCCGCCAAGCCGGCCCAACCCTCTTAAGCCACCAATTGGGCCGCTTGAATGCTGGTTTCAACCTTCTCATTCTCATCGCAAGTTTTCTTACATTCATATCATTCACGCTTAATCAGGAATATGCCGTCCTGGAACACACGCCTGTCACGCGCAGGTATCGCGGTCGCACGCTCAATATTTGCTGCTGTTTGTCCGACAGCTTCTACATCGTTTCCGCTAACCGTTATCTGCTCACCATGAACATCGACCTTAGTATCGCCGATTATTTTGGCTTTTCGTAGAGCGCGCTCACCAAGAAAATTACTTATTACAACCTCATTGCCGACGACCTTAACTGTGAATGGGAAATGCATATAGACCGCCTGTAACGTGTATTTGTATCCATCAGTGACCCCGACAATCATATTTCGTATATGACTGGCTATGCAACCGACCTCTGCCTTGACATGCCGCCTATACGAATTGGTGGAAACCTTTACGGCATTGTCGGTCTTCTCAATTCTTATTTTTCCCACGAACAACGGCGAACTGAAGTCGCGCTCCAGCTTTCCTTTCGGACCGCTTACAACAACCTTGCTCCCGGTAACCTCAACTGATACACCTTCTTTGATAGGAATTATCTTTTCCATCTGAACACCTAATAGACATATGCCAGCAACTTGCCTCCTATATGTTTAGCTCTGGCATCGTTATGCGTCATGATGCCCTTGCTCGTGCTTACTATCAACAAACCAAAGCCCGAAGCAGGCAGGTATCTGCGCTCCCATTTCTCGTATTCATCCGCCTTTACAGCAAACCGCGGTTTTATGACGCCGCAGTTGTTGACCGCACCTAGAAGGCTGATTTTGAACTTGCCGCCTCTGCGGTCGTCAATAAGCTCGAACTCACCGATATAGCCGGCTGACTGGAATATGCGGAGCACTTCCCTGACAGTCGCTGACGCAGGTGTCAGTGCGGTACGTTTCCCAACGAAATCTCCATTCTTAATGGCGGACATTACATCCGCAAGCACGTCGTGTCTCATGTTATCACTATGAATATTTCTTGAAGCCGAGTGACACAGCAACATCACGGAAGCACTGCCTGCAGTAGTACAAACCATACTTTCGTATCACGCCGCCTGTTCGTCCGCAGCGTCTGCAGACATACTTACCCTTTCCGAACTTATGTTCCTTTTTAATCGGCTTCATTTCACTCCACCTTCACTCCTAAGTTTTTAGATACCCAATCAATTGCGTCCTCTGATTTTATGCGATGATTCTTGCCTATTACATGCCTTATGCTCTTGCGGCTCACACTGAAGCCCGGCCTTTCCAGTGTAACACACACATCCATGCCAAATATACCGATATCAGGATCGTAGCGCACGCCTGGCATGTCTATGTGTTCGCGCACACCAAACGCAAAGTTGCCCTGCTTGTCAAAGCATTTCGATGGTAGTTTAAAATCGCGCGAGGATAGCGCTTTCTTCAGGAAATCTAGCGCGGCCGCTCCGCGCAGCGTCACCTTGACGCCAATGGGCCTTCCCTTTGCCATTCCAAACGTTGTGCGGCCATGCGTCGTTGTGATCGCGACCTTTCGTTTGGTCAGCGTCTCAAGCAGCTTCTTTGCACGCTCGAGTTTCTCGCCGCTCTCTCCACATCCTATATTTATCGTGACCTTTGCTATCCTGATTTTGCGATTTGGGTTTGTCATTTTCATTCACTCAATTTTACTGCAATCTGCTCCTTTCCAATGACGAACACTGAATCCATCGGTGCCTCGAACTCCTTATTGCCAGCTTCAACCCAGACACGACCGAGGTTACGCTCAATGCGTGACAGCCGCGCTATCGTTCCTGCGCGGTTGCCTTTAGTCAACAGCACTATGGCACCGGGTTCGAATTTGAAGTGATTGACCACTTTCTGTTCGGGCATCTCAAGCAACAGCGTATCACCGACAGACCACTTATTCTCCGAAAGCATCGTCCTACCGTCATGAAAGTGTATTTGCAATTTTCCTCCGCGCACATTCTTTTTACCTGTTATCTTACAGAGCTTGAGTTTGCTATCTTGTCCGCTCGTTTTAACAAGACAGAGCTTTTTGCCAGGAACGGCCCGCCATGTGCCGACGTCGCGTATTTCCAAGAGGTCCATCGGACCGAGACCGTACTTGACATCTCGCCTCGGTCTGCCGTCAACCAGCACTTTCGCGGCCTTTATTATGTGCCGTGCCTCCTTCGCCGTTGCAGCAAGCTTAAGTACATCGCGCACCACGACAGCGAGAGGCAGACTATTTTTCATGGCATGGGGGCCGCGTGGCACCACTACGAACTTCTTAGCCTTCCTTTCAATGGGCCACCATGCCGGCGACGCCAACCTTTCGAGCCACCTTCTTGTCATTGTTTAGCACCCCTTTTCATCGAACGCTCTATAATCGCTTTTCTCCACTTGTCATCAAGCACAGGATTCGTTATCATGAGCTTTGAGGGTTTCAGTGCAACAGCAACCTCCTGTCCAGCGACCTTCTTTCTCTTTATCCCTTCAACATAAACTGCAAGTCTTTTCAGATCTACCCTTGATATTTTACCCGTCATGCCCTTGTACTTCCCGCGCATGACTTTTATCTCATCTCCCTTGTGTATGGCAAGGCTACGCCTGCCGAACTGCTTTATCAGCGGCTTCGCCAAGTGCGCAGCTATCAGTTTCTGTCGCACATGTAGCGGCGCCTGGAACAGCGCCTTCCTCTGCTTACCGGGCCTTACCGATACCATTATACCACCATTGTCGCAATCTTTCCAACGGCCGACCATCGCTCGACGACCTCCTTCGCTATCGGACCCTTGATGCGCGTGCCACGCGGCTCGCCCTTCTCATTTACGAGCACGGCCGCGTTGTCCTCGAAAGCAACACGCAAACCGTTGGGACGCCGATATTCCTTGGCCGTACGTACTATCACCGCGTTCACTACCTCATGCCGTATCTTCGGGTCACCTTTCTTAACTGCGCAAATTACCATATCAGCTATACCAGCGGACGGACGTCTGCGCGCCACACCATGTATGCCCTTGACAGCTATGATTTGAAGAACGGTCGCGCCGCTATTATCAGCGCATTTCAACCTGCTGCCTGTCTCCAGGCTGCGCACAAGTTTAGCTGTTATAGATTTCATAATTATAACCTCTCCACCACAACGAATGCCTTAGTCTTGCTTAATGGTCTACATTCAGCTATGCGCACGATGTCACCGACCTTGGTGCCAATACAGCTCGGATTGTGTGCAGCAACATGGCTGTGCCTTCGCTCATAGCGCTCATACTTCCATATGTAGTGTGGATAGTCCCACTCAACAATAGCTAAGCCCGGCGTCTTCAATTTCACGACCCTACCAATGAACTGCCTCCCCCTGATGCTGAGAGTGCCATGCCACGGGCATGTGCGTTCGCTACAGCTTCCGCTGGGCGGTTTGGCAGTAATGCCAATATTTCTATAACCTTTCGTTTTGACCTGTTTCGCCGTTCTCATCTTTACCACTTCTTTTTCCTCTTTGCCTTGAAACGTGACTCAGGTCGGCCGATTAGGTTTTCTCCATCAATGGCCGCTCTCGTCCCGTCAGGCAGAGTGAACATGAATCTTGTTCCTCTTTTAGGTACTTTCTTTGTCCCGAGCTCCAGCATGCCGCGGGTCTCAGCAGTCACAATACCCTTGATTCCGACCAGCGACCTGTTCGTGCTCTGTATTACCTCAGCGCTGAGCCCTATGAGCTCGCGCTTGGGCAACGTTTGCGGTGTGACAGTCATTCATTCCATCTCGATTTGTGACTCGGCAAAGCCGGCCGCTATCAACAGCTTCTTCACCTTCTCGGCATGATCACCCTGCAGCTCTATCTTATTGTCCTTGAAGGTTCCACCGCACGCAAGCTTTGACTTGAGCTTGCTCGCGAGCTCCTTCGGATTTGCTTCCTTCTCTATGCCCTCAACAACGGTGACCCATTTTCCGAAGGCACGTTTTACTGTTGATATCTTTATTTTTGCAGCTTCCTTTGCCATTGCACCGCAGACGCACAGTTCCTTTGGAAGACCGCACGTCTTGCATATCTCTGCCAGCTATACAACCTCCTCTTATTTTGTTCTCCTTTTCGTGATTTCTGTGAGTATGCGCGCTATCGCACGCCTGAGCTCCCGGACACGGCCTGGGTTCTTTGGGGCGGCACCGATAGCCGAATGTGCCCTTTCTTTTGCTAGCTCTAGTCGAATCTCAGCCAGTCTCTTTACTAGCTCACCCTCATCTAGTTCATGCACAGCCCTTCGTCTTATGACAGCCATCAGCTCCCCACCTTGACCTCCGGATTTGCCAGCTTTTCTATGGCGATGCGCTCCGTTGGCGCCTTTGTCAGTATACGCACCTGAATGCCGATGGTTCCGAGCTTTACCTGAGCTGATGCATACGCTGTACGAACATCACGCGCTGCCGGTTCGCCGGAGTACTTCAAATAGCCAGCGCTGAACTTGTCGACGCGCGACATATCGCCTCCCAGCTTTCCTGCTATTCGAATAGCGACACCGGCCGCGCCGGCGTCCATCACACGTTGCATCGCAAGATGCGCGATGCGCTTGTGCTTCAGTCCACGTTCCAATGCTGCAGCAATCTGCTTCGCGACTATCTCAGGGTCCAAGTCGGGATTCTGCACCTCCTGGACCTCGAGTTGTGGATTTTCTATACCAAAGCGTTCTTTCAGTATTGTTGTCAGCGCATCAATGTTCTTTCCGCCTCTACCGATTATCATGCCGGGCTTATGCGCCCATACTGTTATGCGCATCGCAAGCGGCGTTCTCGCGATCTCGCTGTGACTATAACCTGCACGAGCAAATTCCTTCGAGAGAAACTCCTCTATCTCTGCACGCTTCTGTGCCTCGATTATGAATTGCTTTTCCTTTGCCATCCAATCACTTTTTCTGCTCTACGTTCTTTTGCTCGACCTTTTGTTCAGGCAAGGGTTTGAGCAGTGCCTGAACGTGCACAAGCTTGAGCCGCATACCGAACTTTCTCTTGCGCCTACCGCGCCACATTGTAGGTCCGCGGTGCGCTGATATCATAAGTTGCGCCTTCTCAGGTTCGATAGCCCTCTGCCTTGCATTCGCTGCAAGCGTATTGAGCAGACCTAAGATTTGCGAAGCTGCCTTTGAATAGTACTTACCTTTCCATCTGCCTGTGAGTGGCCTGCTCTGATCAGCAAGGCCTTCAACTAGAACCTTTGCATCTTTCCATCGTTTTCTGTTGACCGCTCTGCATATTGCAAGCGCATGCTTCGGGGAAACACTAAGCGTAGTTGATGCTGAAACCATATCCTTTGTGACCTTTATTGTGTATGACATAATATCACTTCAATGGCAGGAACTTGCTGGACTTTGTAGCACCGACGCCAGGTGCGCTGTGTATGACACGCTTACGCGTGAGCGCAAACTCTCCAAGGCGGTGGCCGAGCATCTCCGGTCTCACGTCAACGGCTACCCATTCCTTGCCGTTGTACAACAGTATGCGCTTGCCTATCATCTCTGGAATTATAATAACATCCCGCAGATGTGTTCGAACAGGCTTAGTTGATGTCCTTATCTTTTCAAGGAACATCTTCTGCTTCGGGCTGAACCCGCGCAACAATGTCCTTCTCTGTCTGGAAGGGAGCATGCGAGCAAAATCCTCTAGGCTTACCTTCGCCAACTCATCAACTGTTTTTCCCTTGAACATGAATAACCTCGCCATAACAACACCTACTTCTTTTTCCTGCCTGTTCGCCTGCTTGATATAGAGCCAACCTTCGCACCAGGCGGGGCCCATCTGCTTATGCTCTTTGGAGTTCCTGGCTTGGTTTTGCCGCCGAACGGATGGTCGACTGGGTTCATTTTGTTGGCGGAAGAGCGCGGCCACAGCTTGTTGCGTGCACCATAAGCGTAAAAGGCCTGACCTGCCTTGATGTACGGTTTATCATTACGGCCGCCTCCAGCTGCTATACCCACTGTCGCAAGGCATGTCGGTTTGAGCGATTTAAACTCATTTGATGGCAGCTGTATTATTACCTTCTCTGCCTCAGATGATATCAGAACAGCGTGGCTGCCAGCCCCACAGCAAAGTTGTGGACCATAGCCAGGATTGTTCTCTATTCCAAAAACATAAGCACCTTTCGGTATTGCGCCAAGCGGTAGTATATTGCCGGTATTTGCAGGACCCTTACCAATCTGGATAATATCTCCAACCTTCGTGCCCTCGGCAGCTATTACCAACTTTTGTGAATTATCAGCTAGTTTGAGCACTGCCAACGGCGCATCCCTTCCAACATCATGTATGATATCGACAACAGTTGCAGTGCCGGATGGCGGATAGCTTACAGCGCCGGCATAGCGATGGCTAGGCGCGCGATATCGTGGCCCGCCCGCACCTCTCGCCCGCTGGATTATTCGCTTACCCATGTATGCTCACACCTAGTTTTTCATTCATCTCCTTTTCGATTTTGGCCTCATCGAAGCTGTATCTGACAGCACCGAACTGCACACAATATGTCATGTTGCTTCGGACGATATTGCCTATCTCATTTATCATCTCTTCTGTAACAACCACACCCTTTTCACCGAGTTTTCTTTGTATTTTTTTGACATACTGCTGTATTAGCACGGCCCTGTAGCATTCTGTTGAACCTATCATAACATACCGAACCTCATTGCAACATCTGTTGCTGGGAAATCCTTCGTCAGCTTGATAATAGCCTTCTTTCTGCCTTTCTGGTCGATGATAGTTTTTACATTATCGACCTTCACGCCGAGCGCATGCTCAGCCGCCCATTTTATTTGCTTTTTATTCGCATCCCTGCGCACAATGAAAACAAGCTTATTCTCAGTTTCCACACGGCTCAGCGCCTTCTCAGTAAGCATCGGATACTGAAGTATCTGCCAAGGCTCCACTGGGAGCATGCCTTTGCCTGACTTTATCATTGGTTTTTTCTCGGTTTTTGCAACAGTCTTTTTTTCTGCCATAAATATCACTTCTCTGCCAGCTGCTCGATGGCGGATCTTGACCATATCGTGAGTCTGCCTGGATGCCCACCCGGAGCGAGCAACTCGGCATTGAGACCGGAGACTGTGCAGACGTCCACGCCCTGCACAGCCTTGGCTGCCTTGCCCACACCCTTATCCTCTGCAATTACCATAAGCAATGATTTTCTGTGCTTGTATTTTCTGCCACGCATCTTTCCCCGTCCGGCCCTTATCGTGCGCTTGCGTGCCCTGTCAAGATCGGCATCAAGCTTGAGCGCGGTAAATATTTTCATTAGCTCCTTCGTCTTTGAGATTTTTTGAATATCATCTTCAATAATAATTGGCAGTTCTGCGCTGAACCTATGTCCGCGCGCCTTGACTAGGTCGCTGTTTGCTGTCGCGGCGATGGCCGAGGCGATGGCAAGTCTCCTTTCAGTATCGTTTATTTTCAACGACCATATCTTGCTTGTTTTCGGTGGGTGTGCTTGTCTTCCTCCTCGGGCCTGTGGTGCGAAGCGTTCCCTGAAGTCCTGACCTGGATTGCTACCAAACACACGCGGTCCTCGTGCCATCTCACGGTTCTGCATGCTTCCGAAGCCGCGGCGCGCACCACGGAAGTGAGCCGATGTGCGCTTACCTGCGAGTGGATCAACACCGTATGGTTGACGTCTGTTCGCCTGTGCAGCAAGTACTGCGCGCTGTATTATATCCGGACGGTATGGTGTGCTGAATATTGGAGGTAACTCTATCTCGCCTGACACATTGCCGTTTATATCGAATATCTTTACCATTTAGACACCTTGCATGCTCACTGTCGATATTGCCTTGATATCGACTGGATGTCGCACCTTCGGCGGCCGTAACGCCAAACGCAACCTTATCAAACGCTTCGTCGGACCGGGCACGCTACCCTCGATAACAATATAATCACCACGGATCTTGCCATATCTCAGCCAGTCGCCTACCGGATTGATATCAGTGCCAGAGCCGATTTTCACAATCCGCTTGTTCAGCTCCGTACGAGTAAAGAAACCAAGTTGGCCGGCTTGGGGCACGGTCGGCCTCACCTTGCCCGGCTCGGTCTGTCCGAGCGATCCTGTATGCCTTTGCATCTGTTGTGCCTTTCGCCTGAACATCTTTATTCCGAACCGTTTGACAGGGCCTTGGAAACCCTTGCCTTTTGTGACAGCAATTGTATCAATAAAGTCTCCTGCCTTGAAAACATCTGAAATCTTTATCTCCTTTCCGAGCAACGACTTCGCATATTCCAACTGTTTGTCAGGAGTGCCACCCAGCGCAAGCTCGAATATCTCAGGCTTCTTCTTGAACGTCGGCTGCGTATGGCAAAGCAACCGCACAGCAGAAATATTCTTTATTTGTTCCAGTTTCTTCATCTGCTCGGCTGTCTTCGGCGCTTTCGGAAGAGGTATTTTACGACCAAGATTCTTAGAAGGTTTTTCAAAAATGACATCAAGGGCAGAAACAGAACGGGCACCATTGCAGGTGTAAATGCGATAACCCCACACAACGAGTGGCGGGCATTCGAGCACTGTAACAGGTTTTGCAACAAGCTGTCCCTTTGTCCTCGAATTCGGATTTGTGTCGACCATCATTGCGTGCGACATACCAGCCTTCCAGCCAGCAAAGCCAAGTGGTTTAGGGTCCGCCACAACCGGCCAGCTTGTTATGGCTGGATAAATGCGGCTAGCCCTGGCCCGTGGCCAGTAGCCCTTGCTTCCCCGTCTAGGCCGTCTTAGGTTTGGCACGTCTACACCTTTGTTTTACATACGTTTATCTGTTGTTCCCCTTCAGAACACGTAGTGAATCGCACGAAAACTTTCCGTTCCAGAATGGCAACCAAGACTATTTAAAGGTTAGTATCCGATGAAATTTATCTCGCAATCGACCATTTTCTTATAAAACGATAGATCTGGATTCTTTTTCTTGGATTCGAATACTATCATGTCCAAACCTTCCCAAAAAAGGAACCATCCGGCCGGTTCGAGAAGTATTAAAAGGAATTTGTCAACAAAACTGTACTCAGCCTCTTCAAAAAAGAAGAGTGCAGCAAAAAACATGACCAAAACACCGGCTAGGACAAAAAGAACACCTTTGTATATAATGCTGTTTTTCTCAGCACGCAGTATTTTATAATGCTTTCTGAAGTGCTCTCGAAGTCTTTTCCTTATTGTGTTTTCATCTTCTTCTCTCCTCTTTGCTTTCGGTAGCATAAGTTTGAGTTCAAGTCCTCCTGAAGGTTTGTCCCTAGCCCCCTTCTTAGCCTCGGCTAGAAAGTCATCAGACAACGCGCGTTCGCTGTAAGGTCTCGGATCGAAATCAGAAAAAATATCATCATAATCATCCAGAGCCAAACTTATGCTTGAAGCTTTTACAAGTTCTTGCTTCTTTATATCATCCTGCATGTGATAAGATAGAGAAAAGGTGTTTAAAATAATTTCGGATGGCGCCGAGGGTGAGATTCGAACTCACGAACCCTTTCGGGCACCAGCTTTCCAGGCATACGCTTCTCCAATCCTTTGATTAAAGAATTGGCGCACTACCACTATGCGACCTCGGCAAAAAAGAATACTGCTGTATAATTTAAAAAATACACTCAATCCTTTAGTTCAATGGAAACTTGAACGCCGTCTGGCACTGTTATACGCATAATCTGTCTGAGCGTTCGCTCATCCGCAGAAACATCGACGACGCGCTTGTGGATGCGCATCTCCCAACGGTCCCACGTGGCATTGCCATGCCCTGTGCCATCACCGCAAGGCGTCTTCATGGTAACGACGCGCAACTTCTTCGTAGGAAGCGGAATCGGCCCTCGCATAGCTACGCCGAACTTCTCGGTTATCGACTTCAGCTCGGTCACCACGCTGTCCAGTTTTGCCGGATCCGCCGAGCTCAACTTGATGCGCGCCTTCTGTACCATAACAAAATTGAGAAGCTTGAAGTATTTAAATGCTTGATGGTTGTATCTTAGAAACGTTCACTCATGCAATTTTTTTACTCTGTTT
>JAHLMS010000008.1 GCA_018920245.1 Candidatus Aenigmatarchaeota archaeon | reverse complement strand
ATGATATCGCCATTTTTCGGAGCAATTGCATCAATACCGAAACGACCCTTTATCTCTGTTGCAAAACGCTCACAGTAGTCGCCGTGCATACATATGACTTTTTCAGGCCTGACTTTGTTGACGAAGTCGATGAGCTGCGTCCGGCCGGCGTGTGCGGAAAAATCGAGCGAATGTATGGCCATCTTGACGGCCAGGTCGACGTCTTCTGCAACAAAGCGTCCGGTATCAAGCAGATAGCGCCCTGCAGTGCGCGGTATCTGGAAACCTGTGAACACCAATGAACATTCAGGCCTAGTGTAAAGGTGACGTATGTACATCACAGCGGGCCCACCCTCAATACAACCACCCGTGGTCACTATTGCACACGGACTTTTGAGCGCATCCTTGCGTTCATCATCAGTATATAACGGCACCGCACGCTCGAACGCCTCTTTAAGTGCTTTGCTGTCACGGACAAGCTCGGGATAATGTGTTGCGATATCCGTGGCTTCGCGCGCCATGCCATCAATGTATATTGGATAGTCGGGCTTGAAGGCGTTAAGGACCATGAGTATCTCGGCTGCACGGCCGATTGCGAAAACCGGTATGAGCGCAATCCCGTTGTTTGAAATTGTTTCACGAACAATTTCTACGAGCTTTTTCTCGGTTTCATCGCGCGGGGGATGGTCCCTGGAACCATAGGTCGTTTCCATTATCATTATATCAATGTCTTTGAGCTGGTCCACGCGGGCACCGTTGAGCAATCTAGTAGATATGGTATTGAAATCGCTCGTATAGAGCAACCGTTTGCCTTCAATCTCGAGAACAAACATTGCAGAACCAGTGACATGGCCTGCATCATGAACATCAATCACAGCAGCTGCTGTCTCAAACTGCTGACCATAGGTCACACGGACCTCATTACTTTTGGCAGCTTCGACATTTGCATCTGTGAATATCTGGGGCCGACCCTTCAATCGTGCGACCTTCATACTGTCCTTCCACAATAGATGTGTTTGGTCGAATGTGGCCGCTGTCGAATAGAGCGGTGCTGAAAATTTACGGTATAATACGGGTACAGAGCCGGAATGGTCAAGATGTGGGTGGCAGAGCAAGATGGCATCCACATTGTTCACAGGCATGGGCGTTTCACCTGTCTCAACCTTCAACCCATAATCCAGCAACAGCCGTTCACCCTTCGTTTCCACCAGCACGGCATTGCGGCCCACTTCCCTGAAACCACCCAAACATTTTATCAGCATGCTACTTCCACCTTACGAACTTTGTTAACAAGGAACCGAGATATGAGCGCATAATCAAGCCACAATTGATACGATTATATTCCTCAGACATCACGAGCTCCTTGAGCTTCGCGTTTTCCACCTTAGACGAGAGATGGATGTAGAACGGAATGCCTAACAGAAAAATTATCAGCGCACACAGCATAGGCGTCGCTGGCAATTGGCTGCATATCACTAGGAGTATGATTATGACAAAACCAACAGAATATGCAGGAGTCAACTTCTCATATGGCGTGCGCATGTAGTAGCGCCTCAGCCTTGCATAAGCCATGCTGAGTGCAGCAAGCGCTATGGCGAGCATAGTGAAAGAGAAGTAAATAAGCCCGGGTATTTCGTTAGTCATGCTCGCGATAAAAGCGATTATGGCCTGCGAAATTATAGGCCAGAGTATGTAGTCACCGTACTTGTATTTTGTCACTACGTTCGGCAGCATGCCGTCTGCGGCCATGGCCCTACTGACGTTGCATATCTGTAGCGTCCTAACAGCTAATGGGCTGGAGAACGCGAGCAATGCCGCCAAAGCAGCAAAGGCAATTCCTGCTATTCCAAGGCCAATACCGTTAGATATTGTTGATGTCACAGCCGCTGTTGTTGTATTAACACCTTGACCTGCGACTTGAACCAGAAAATTAAAGCTAATAAAAATGGCTGCCAGGATGCTGAATGCGATTGCCACAACGATTCGCATGTCGATTGCAGAATAGTTGTTTCTTAGAAACGGTGTTATCTCAAAGCCACTAAACGCCCACATCGCTATGGCCAACGCAGGTAATATTTCCATCCAGTTTGATGTCCATTGAGCTGAAAGCATTTCAGGTCTTGTGGTCACAAAAGCGATAGCCATTCCTATGAAGCCGAAAAGCATGAGAACCTTAATCAATGGCCATATGGCCGGTGTCTTGCGTCCATCCATTAGGGTCAATGCAGTAACCAAAACGATAAAGCCCGCCTTGAGTCCGATAGAGGCAACAGCAGACAGCTTGAAGAATAAGCCTATGAAATCAACAGCTGCAAGTGCAAGTATGCCGAACATGATAGCCTCGGACCAGAGCATCGCCCAGCCGGTCATGAAGCCGTAAAAATGACCGAATGCTGCGCGCACATAGGCATAGTTCCCGCTTACACGCGGATAGAATATCATGCACCTTAGCAGGCATAGCGCTATGATTGCCATCAAGGCAGCGGCGAACAGCCATACGAATATTGATAGTATCCCAAGAGTAGCCGTGAGTCCAGCAGCAACCCATATTTGGACGCCACCAACACCTCCGACCAAGAGGGCTGCCAGAGCAAAGATTTCGCGTTTCATGAGACAATTATGCGATGGTCTATATTTAAAAATGCGGATACCAAAACTAGAGCCATGGACATAGAAAAAAGAATGGAGCTAATACTCAGGCCGCCTACAGAGGAGGTCATAACATCAGAGGAGTTGCGCCAGCTACTTGAGACCGACACACATCCTATCGCATACAATGGCTGGGAGCCGAGTGGTATGGTCCATCTCGGCACTGGACTTATGTGCGCTTACAAGATGAAAGACCTAATAGCAGCCGGCATAAGGTTCAAGGCGTACTTGGCTACATGGCACGCTTGGATTAATCGTAAGCTGGGCGGCGACATGACACTTATCCGCAAGGCAGCAGAGCATTTCAGGCACAGCTGGCTGGCACTGGGTGTGAAAGGTGTCGAATTTATCTGGCCAGAGCAGGAATACGATGATATTGGCTACTGGAATAAGGTTATTAATGTTGCAAGGCATATGACCGTTGCAAGGGCAACGCGTACGCTCGAGATTGCTGGCCGCAAGGACGTGGAAGCGAATTATGTTTCAGATTTCATTTATACACCAATGCAAGTGGCAGACATTTTCCAATTCGATGTCAAGATATGTCAGCTTGGAATGGACCAGCGGAAGGCCAACGTGGTGGCGCGCGAACTCGGACCTAGCATGGGTTTCTGGAAACCTATATGTGTTCATCATCATCTGCTTCAAGGCTTGGCAAGGCCACCAGTCTGGCCGCTTCCGGTAGGCAAACAGAAAGAAATACTGACCACAATCAAGATGTCAAAATCAAAGCCTGAGACATGTGTATTCATTTATGATAGTCCTGATGAAATAAGGAAAAAAATAGGCTCTGCGTTCTGTCCTGAAAAGATGGTCGAGTTCAACCCGATCATCGATATATGCAAATATATAGTGTTCAGGGAGACCGATACGTTAAATATTGAGAGACCGGCCAAGTTCGGCGGCAAGCTTGAGCTGCAGAGCTTTGAAGAGCTCGTCAAAATCTATCGTGGCGGCAAACTACATCCACAAGATTTGAAAGCGGCTGTGGCAGAGGTCTTGGTGAAGACCCTTAAGCCGGTACGGGATTACTTTGCAAAGAACAAGGAAGCCGCGGAATGTTTAAATATTATCCAAACCGCAAAAATCACAAGATGATGATATGCTTGACCTCAAACTCATTCGGGAGAACCCGCAACTGGTGCGCAGGAATCTAGAGCGCAGGCAGGACCCGAACTACATCGCTATGTTCGACGAGCTGCTGGTGGTAGATAAAAAGGTACGCGAGCTGACAGCCAAGGTCAACAGCCTGCGCGCGCGTCGCAATGAGCTGTCGCTGGCTATCGCCAATGCAAAGAAGACAGGCGCGGACATATCAGCGGTGCGCAAGGAAGCAGAGCTCTTACCAGAACAAATCAAGACAGCGGAGGCTGAGCTCGAGACTGTGCAACAGAGGCTCACATGGTTGCATATGCGGTTGCCGAACATGCTGCACGATTCCGTGCCTTTCGGTAAGGATGAGCATGACAACGTTGAAATCAGGAAATGGGGTAAGCCACCTAAATTCAAATTCGAACCAAAGGGTCATTTAGAGTTAGCACTTACCAACGGCTGGATTGATTCTGAAAGGGCAAACAAGGTTTCCGGTC
Organism: Candidatus Aenigmatarchaeota archaeon; assembly: GCA_018920245.1. Taxonomy (GTDB): domain Archaea; phylum Aenigmatarchaeota; class Aenigmatarchaeia; order Aenigmatarchaeales; family JAHLMS01; genus JAHLMS01. The sequence continues at coordinate 18,914 of JAHLMS010000008.1, read as the reverse complement.
ACGGCTTCTTTTATCTCAAAGGACCTTTAGTTTTGCTGGACTTTGCGATATTGTGTTATGCAATGGATTTTCTGGTAAGAAGAAAGTATTTGCCAATCGAACCTCCGTTTATGATTCACCGCAAGCCGTATGAGGGCGTCACGGATATTGCAGACTTCGAGAACGTCATGTACAAGATAGAGAATGATGACCTCTACCTTATCGCGACATCAGAGCACGCCATGGGCGCAATGTATATGGATGAGACGCTTGATATCAAGGATTTACCGATCAAGTTTGTGGGTATCAGTCCATGTTTTCGCAGAGAGGTCGGTGCGCATGGCAAGTACACCAAGGGCTTGTTCCGCATGCATCAGTTTAACAAAGTCGAGCAGTTCATCTTCTGCCATCCGGATGAGAGCTGGAAGTTACACGAGGAATTGCAGACAAACGCAGAAAAGCTCTATCAAGGCCTTGGATTGCACTACCGCGTTGTCAATGTTTGCACTGGCGATATAGGTATAATTGCGGCTAAGAAGTATGACATTGAGGTCTGGATGGCTGATGGTAATTTCAGGGAAATTGGTTCCAACAGCAACTGCACAGACTATCAGGCACGACGATTGAACATAAAATATAGGCTGAAAACCGGTCAACCACCAGCCGGTTTTGTGCATACGCTTAACAATACAGCGCTCGCTACCTCAAGGACAATGATGGCTATTCTCGAGCAGCACCAGCAGAAGGATGGCTCGGTAAAAATTCCAACACCGCTACAGAAGTGGATGGGCGGGCTTAAGAAGCTAGAACCACTCAAAAAATAGCGAAACCTTTTTAAAGGTCCCTATATTAATAGGGCTTAGTTTCAGTGGTGTTATGACAACAGTGATCATTGCAGAGAAGCCAGATGCCGCAGAACATATTGCCCATGCCTTAGCAGAGAAAAACCTGAAAGAAAAGAAGAACGAGCTTGGCGTGAACTGGTGGGAGTTTGAACGCGGCGGGACAAAACACATAGTAGTCGCGGCCGTCGGCCACTTGTTCAACCTCAAACAGAAAGCCAAGGCTGGTTGGACATACCCAATATTCGACGTCGAGTGGGCACCTTCTTTCAAGATACGGAAGCAGTCCGCGTTTTCCGAGAAATACTTCAGGACACTTGAACAGCTCGCGAAGGTTGGGTCCAAATATGTAATCGCATGTGACTACGACAACGAAGGCAGTGTCATAGGCTACAACATCCTTCGTTTCATCTACAAGGTCAATGACGCCAACAGAATGAAGTTCAGCACGTTGACAAAACCAGACCTAATAAAGGCCTATAATGAGATGTCGCCGCATTTGGACTGGCAGAACATCGAGGCCGGCCTCGCGAGACATCAACTAGACTTTTATTATGGCGTTAACACATCACGAGCGCTCATGCTCGCCATAAAAAAGGCAAGCCCACGCTTTGCAATATTGTCGGCGGGTCGCGTGCAGGGGCCTGTTCTGTGTTTGCTCGCCGAACGCGAGGCCGAAATAGCGAAGTTCAAACCGGAGCCGTACTGGCAACTGCAGTTGCACCTGCTGCTCGGCAAGTTGGAACTGATAGCTGACTACGAGAAGGACAAGATATGGAAAGAGGATGAGGCGAAGAAGATTTTTGCTGCCTGCAAGGGCAAGCCTGCAATTGTCAAAGACATTGTTACTAAGAAGTATAAGCAGGCGCCACCGGTACCTTTCAATATTACCTCTTTGCAAACAGAGGCCTACCGCCTCTTCGGCTACTCACCGCAGCAGACAATGGCCATCGCACAGAAGCTCTACACAAGCGCATACATAAGCTATCCACGTACATCGTCAGAAAAACTGCCGCCACAAATCGGCTACAGAGATATACTTCTTGCGCTTTCCAAGAACAAGAAATACGAGAAGCTTTGCAAGGCGTTGCTCGCGTTGCCTTCGCTCAGGCCAGTTGAGGGTAAGCGCACGGATCCTGCGCACGAAGCTATACATCCAACAGTGGAGCCACCAAAGCGCGAGCTCACAGGGCCCTTTGCGAAGATATACGACCTTATCTGTCGCAGGTTCATGGCCCATTTTGCTACAGAGGCTGTGCGCGAGTCGATGCAAATTGTGCTTGATGTCAATGGCCACAGGTTCAGCACAACAGGAAGGCGCACGCTTGAGAAAGGTTGGATGGAATTCTACGGGCCATATGCCAAGTTCGATGAAATTATTCTGCCTGAGCTCAAGAAGGGAGATAGGCTCAACGTCAAGAAGCTCGATATGCTCAGCAAGGAGACATCGCCACCGCCACGCTGGTCACAGGCAGCCATAATCAAGGAGATGGAGAAGCGCAACCTCGGCACGCGTGCGACACGGGCCGCCATTCTGCAGACGCTTTATGACCGAAGCTATATCATGGACAAAACAATTCGTGTTACCAATCTTGGCATGGCTATCGCAAAAGTCCTGAAAAAATATGTACCAGACCTCGTTGACGAGAAACTGACACGCAAGTTCGAAAAGGAGCTCGAGCAGATATTCGAGGGTAAAACAAAGAAAGAAAAGGTTTTTGAGCAGGCCAAGAAGGCGCTAATAAAGATTTCGGACGAGTTCAGGTCGCACGAGGACGATATTGGTAAGGAACTGGGCAAGGCTATCGTGGCAACTCAGGAAGACAAATCGACGCTAGGCAAATGCATAAAATGCGAGGATGGCATATTGAAGGTGCTGTTCTCGCCATGGACAAAGAAAAGCTTCGTTGGTTGTTCGAACTACAACAGATGCGCGAAATGCGGCTTCACGAAGAAGGCCTGCAAGTGCAAGTGTCCTGTCTGCGGTGGCGAGAAAGGCAAGTGCAAAGATGAATGGAAGGTTAAAGGATGGATGCCTAAGTGTTCGACTGGCTATCCATTGCCTTTTGGTGCAACAGTACAGCGTCTGGACAAGATATGCGATAAATGCAAGACACCGATAATACAGGTCGTCCGCAAGGGCAAACGGCCGTTCAGAATGTGCTTGGACCCGAAGTGCGAAACAAAGGCGGAATGGGGCAAGCCGCGTAAGAAGGTTGCGAAAAAAGTCATAAAGAAAAAATAATCATACTAGAACGTCGAGGAGTAATTTTCCCAGATCTTCTGCGGCACGCCTTCCATCAACCGATTCGTTTGTACCATAGGCGCTTACAGTCTCTCCATATTCCTGAAGGAAATTTTCGGCATCTTCGCTGGGCGGTATGGCAGCGATTGCTTCCACATAGCCGGGCCCAGAATTTTCACTGTCGCCTGGATAGCGGTTAGTCATGAGTGCTACGTTCATATTACCCATTTTGTAAATAAGACATTCACGTTTCACAACATTATAGCTATCGTCCGGATTGCCAAATTCTGTGAGATCTACCTCTTTACACTCAACAAAGTCGACGGGAAGCCCATACTTGACAGCCGTTTTTATCAAGGCATCTTCAGCTTCTTTCGTGCCGACCTGCCTTTCCAAGATGCAGCTGTTATATTTTATTATGCTTATCATGGTAAAAGTTAGAAAGCAAAAGCATTTAAACTCAATGCGAGAGCCCTGCAAGCAGAGACCATACACCTTTTGCAATCATCAACAACCAGAGTAGCGGCACAGACCAATGCGTGATTAAGCAAAAGCCAACAGCGATGTCGACCCAACCCATCCAGTCAACGAAATATTTCTGAAAGGCGGCGCCGACGACAGAAATTAGACCTTTGGTTAACACAAGAGCGCCGAGCCAAAATATCATGTTCGGAGGCGTGGTCTTGACGAAGAGCAGGCCTGCGCCCGCTATAATATCCAATAAGCTAAAGAGCAAGAGCAACATTCAGAACAACCTAAACCTCGGCTCACGCAGACCGTTCTGGGCGATTTCAAATTCCACGGATTTGTCCTCGGGCTGCGAACGCGCCTTGCGTATCGTGGCGATACGTATGCCACTCCGGCCTGCATGCGAGAGCTCGATGATATTCTTCGACCACCATTTCACGATGTTCCGGGCGGACATTTCGATCTTGCCAGTTGTTATGTCAGCATAGACCTGGTTTGTGACGAGTACAGGGATGTCCCTGTTTCGCGCGATGTTCGCTAGAATGGAGAGCTGGGTCGCAAGCTCTCGGTTAACCTCAGTTGCGTTCATTTCTGTCACTGCTATGCGCCACAGTGCTACAAGGCTGTCAATGACTATCAGGCCGATGTTTTCTTTTGCGCATATCTTCTCCAGCTTGCGAATGGTCTCCTTTTGGCTGTCCCAATCATATGGTTTCAGTAAAATTATATTGTCGGTAACAGCATTCGTAGTACCATTGCACATCTGTGTCAGTCTCTCAATGGAAAAGCCGCCCTCCGTGTCGATAAACGCAACACGTTTTCCTGAGCGCACGGCAGCAATTGCCGCAGCAAGCGCGATGTTCGATTTGCCCGTGCCAGCTGGGCCATAGAAGTTGGTCAGACAGCCGGTTTCGAGGCCGCCATCCAGCAACTTGTTGAGCGGTGCACAAATCGGTAGCCGCATGCCATAGAAAGCGACGGCCAGACATAAATAATTTTCAGGCCATTCGGCAGTAGACGAAAAACGATAGCTTTAAATAGTTAGCCATACTGTATAGTAAATAGTTAGCATATATGGTGAAACTAAATGGCGCGTATAGAAATTCGCAAAGGCAACACAGCAATACTGATAAGTTTTGATACGGATGCGAACAGGTTCGAGAGCCCGGCTGAGCGCACAAAATTTTTTACCGAGCTTCACGGACGAAGGCAGATAATTATAAAGGCCGGCAAGCGCTATGAATATCAGAGACCGGGTCTGCTGGATACGATACCTCACATTCCGGTTGACAATAGCGTATTCATAATAGCACAGGAGCACCTCAGGCAAATGGAAGCATTTATGCGAGAATGGGAGGACAAGGTTGTGTTCAAAATGTTTCCGGTGTTGCTTAAGCAGCAGGAACTGAGGCGGCTTGAAAGGAGGATGATTGAATGATATTTTCGAACGACCCAAAAACGCCAGTCAAGGAAGCCAGACTGAAAGTCGGCGAGCTGACTGGTAGAGAGGACTTCGGCAGAGGAATAGCCCGTATAGATTCTGCGACCATGAAGGCTCTTGGATTGAAGGAAGGCGATATTGTCGAAATCGTTGGCGACCGTACAACTGGCGCTGTCGCGGTTCGTAGCTACCCAGCGGATGTCGGACTCAATATAATCCGTATAGACGGCTTGGTTAGAAAGAATGCGGGAACATCAATAGGTGCGACCGTTACGGTGAGAAAGGCAGACTGTAAGGAGGCTAAAAAGGTCGTGCTTGCACCGGCTGAGAAGGGGCTTATTCTGCATTTTAGTCCAAATTTACTTAAGCAGAACATCTTCATGCGACCTGTCACACAGGGCGACATTATAATTGCAAATCCTGTCTTTCGCAGACGTGGTGGTAGTGATATATTTGAACAATTTTTTGGTGTCGGTTTCGAAGAGGTCTTCCTGCCAATGGGCGGCGAAACAAGACTTGTAGTCACAAAATCCAGCCCGGACGGCATAGTTCAGATAACAGATATGACCGAGGTCGAGTTGCTGCCCGAGGCAGTCGAGTTGCCAGAGGCGCAGAAGGTCCCGGCTGTCACATATGAGGATATCGGCGGCCTTTCAGATGTCATACCAAAGATACGCGAGATGATTGAACTTCCTCTGAGACATCCCGAGGTGTTCGAGCGTTTGGGTGTTGAAGCACCGAAGGGTGTCCTGCTGCATGGTCCACCTGGATGCGGCAAGACATTGATAGCAAAGGCTGTCGCGAACGAGGCCGGTGCAAACTTCATCTCTCTGGCAGGGCCGGAGATATTCAGCAAATGGTATGGACAGACCGAGGAGAACCTCCGTAAAGTTTTCGAGGAGGCAGAGAAAAATGCACCATCAATAATTTTCATCGATGAAATAGACGCAATTGCTCCAAAGCGCGAAGAAGTGACCGGCGAAGTCGAACGCAGGACTGTCAGCCAGTTGCTTACGCTCATGGACGGGCTGAAGGCGCGTGGCAAGATAATTGTAATTGCAGCAACAAACAGACCGAACGCGCTCGACCCGGCACTGAGACGCACTGGCAGGTTCGACCGTGAGATAGAAATTCCTGTTCCTGACAAGAAGGGCCGGCTGGAAATATTACAAATTCACACCCGTGCTATGCCTTTGGATAAAGATGTCGATCTGGACAAGTTGGCAGACATAACATACGGCTATGTCGGCGCCGACCTTGCAGGACTGGTAAAGGAGGCGGCCATGTCAGCGCTGCGGCGCGTATTACCTGAAATATCCTCCCTCAAACCCGGTGAACAGATACCGAAGGAGATAATTGAAAAGATTAAGGTCACCAAGTCAGACTTTGATTATGCGATGCGCATGGTTGCGCCGTCCGCGATGCGCGAAGTGCTTATCGAGATTCCAAAGGTCAAATGGGAGGATGTTGGAGGCTTGGAAGAGGTTAAGCAATTGCTGAAAGAGGCTGTTGAGTGGCCACTGAAGAATCCGGAGAGCTTCAAGCGCATTGGCATACGCCCACCACGTGGCATTTTGTTGTATGGACCACCAGGCTGTGGCAAGACATACATAGTGAAGGCGCTTGCTAACGGCGCAGGTGCGAACTTTATATCCATCAAAGGGCCGGAAGTCTTGAGCAAATGGGTCGGTGAATCGGAGAAGATGATACGCGATACGTTCAAGCGCGCGAAGCAGGTCGCACCCACAATAATATTCTTTGATGAAATTGATGCGCTCGCGCCGAGGCGTGGTTTGGAGATTGGTACGCGTGTTACTGAACAGGTGGTTAGCCAGCTTCTGACGGAGATGTCGGGTATAGAGGAGATGGAAGGCGTGGTTGTGATTGCTGCTACTAACAGGCCGGACATCGTGGACCCAGCACTACTCAGACCTGGACGGTTTGACAGGCTCATTTATGTACCAGCGCCAGATGAGAAGACAAGACTTGAAATATTAAAGGTGCACACGCGCAACATGCCGCTGAAAGGCGTGGACTTAAACAAGCTTGCTGAAAAAACCGAAGGCTATTCTGGTGCAGATCTCGAGGCTGTCTGCAGAGAGGCTGGTCTTTTCGCGTTGCGCGAGAACATGAACGCCAAGGAAGTAACAAAGAAGCACTTTGATGAAGCATTGAAGAAGATTAAGCCATCGATAACAGAAGACATGTTTGCAAAATATCAGAAGGCTGTGGAAGAGTTGCGCAAAACCAAGGTTGCGGAGAAGCCAGCTGAAGTGAGATACATAGGCTAAAGCAATTAAGCACTCTTCCGTGCCAGCTCTATATCCTCACGTTTGACGGTCTTTCGGCCGGCATGCGCGGCGAACTTCACAGCATCCTTGCTTATTGCAATCCCCTTTTCCATAAGGATGGCTGCTAACGCTTGGCACGCGCCGTCGCTGACGCGCTCCGCACCCGCCTGCCTGAGAATATCTGCCATGGGTGCAGCTGCAATAATAGAACGCTTGCGTGGCATGTTAATTATTTAAACGGCCCGTATTTATAGGTATGCCGTCCGAAGAAATAACAGCAAAGATTGGAAAACTCAAGCGAACGCTCGGACTCTTTGAGGTAACAATGTACGGTGTAGGAATAATTCTTGGCGCCGGCATATACGCGCTCATAGGCAAGGCTGCCGGCATTGCTGGCCCGGCCCTCTGGGCAGCTTTCGGCATTGGAGGGTTTGTGGCGCTGTTAACTGGGCTCAGCTATGCAGAGCTTGGCGCCATGTTTCCGAAAGAGGCTGCTGAATTTGTCTACACGAAAAAGGCGTTCGGAAGATCATTGCTTTCGTTTCTTGTAGGATGGTTGATAATAATCGTTGGCTGTGTTGCTGCCGCAACTGTCGCGCTCGGTTTTGGCGGCTACTTTCAGGCAATTACAGGTGTTCCGCAGTTGGCCGCAGCAGTCGGTCTTATTGCTGTGATGTCTTATTTGAATTTCTACGGCATAAAGGAGTCTTCGCGGGCGAACATACTGTTCACCATTATTGAGGCATCGGGCTTGATACTAATAATACTTCTTGGATTGGGACACCTCGGTTCGGTTAACTATCTTGAGGCACCGGCCGGCATTGAGGGCATCTTCATGGCAGCAATCCTTGTTTTCTTTGCCTACCTAGGTTTTGAGGACATCGTAAATATCGCGGAAGAGACCAAGAAACCTACGCGTGTCATACCGCGTGCACTATTGCTTTCGATTTTAATCACGACCATAATATATGTTCTTGTTTCCGTGTCTGCTGTCAGCATCTTGCCGTGGCAGACCCTTGGGGCCTCTGCTGCGCCTATGGCAGATATCGCGCAGGCAGCACTTCCAGGTTTAGGCCCTATCATGGCTTTCATCGCGCTTTTCGCTACTGCCAATACCGTCCTTGTTTTGCTTATCGTCGAGAGCCGAATGGCATGGGGCATGGCACATGCAAAAGCTCTTCCTAAGCCGCTAGCACTGATACATCCGCGACGATGTACACCATGGACTGCAATAATAGCTACATCTCTTCTTACTGTAGCCTTTGTCTTCTTTGGCAACATACGTACCGTCGCCGAGATAACAGACTTTGGTGCATTCCTGATATTCCTCTCAGTCAATGTATCACTTATATGGTTGCGCTTCACTCGTCCTAACATTAGACGGCCGTTCAAGGTCCCGCTAAACATTGGCCGCTTCCCAGTGTTACCGGCGCTCGGTGCAGCTTTTTGCGTGGGCATGTTGTTCTTCTTTAGCTGGCAGGTTGTCTCTATAGGAATCGCGATATTGGTCATTGGTGTGCTATTTCATAAAGCGATGCAAAGCCGAATATTCTCATAGCCTAGTGATTACTATTGGCTTATCCGCAACAATTACAGTATGTTCAGCCTGAGCAACTGGCGCTCCAGAGCTTTCCTTCAGAATGTTGTAAGCATGCAGCGCACCTGATGTAATGGCCTGTTTCAGACCAACTTCTAGTTTCATGGCGGTCATCTGATGCTGAAGCCAGCGCTTAGCGAATGGTAGTTTTGAGAAATTCGTTTTTCCTAACTCGATTATTTTTCTAGCTTCAGGGAACCGTACAGGCTTGTCAGCCAACCACCTGAATATCATCGGTGGCTCCGCATCCTTAACCCACCCACCACCAGACGTGCAGAACGGTTCGACAGCATAGACCTCGTCCTCAACAAGCGTCTTAGTACTGCTAATGCGAACATTCGGTACGATGAAACCCGCATGCAGATTGTACCTGTCCAGAGAATGCCCGGTCAGGTTGCGAACAGGATTCAACTTGAACTCCTTGGCAACATTCTCAATCGCTTCACCAATTTCAGTCAGTGATGTTCCTGGTCTGAACATCGGCAAGGCTGTTGCCAACATCTTGTTCGCACACTTGATCATTTCATCCTCGCCCGCAAGTCTTACCGTTATCGCTGTGTCCGCTATCCACCCTTCTACATGAACACCAACATCCAGCTTCACATAATCTCCAGACTTAACAATAGTCATATCGTCAAGAAAGGGGCTGTAATGCGCGGCGACATCATTCAAAGATATATTGACTGGAAATGCCGGCTTCCCACCCAAGCTTTCAATCTTTCGTTCTACTGCCTCAACAATGTCCACGATTTTATTACCTTCCTTTATAAGACCGCGACCGTATTGCAGTGCCTGCGCAGCTATCCTACCAGCATTCAGATATTTGTTGAGAATTTCTTTTTCCATTTACATACCCCTGATTATTTTTGCCAGCTCTTTCATCGAGGTTGCAACATGTTTCGCGCCGGCCTTCTGAAACTCTTCGAGTGTTGCACCGCCACCAAGAAAGCCTATGAAGGCGGTGCCAGCCATCGAGGCTGATTTGAGGTCGTTGAGCGTATCACCGATGTAGACGGCATCCTTTGGCTGTATACCAAACTTTTTGCATGCGAGCCAGAGCGGTTCTGGGTTTGGTTTGTACTTGCCGGGCGTCTGGTCATCGGCAGTGATTACAACTTTGAAATTTTTCAATACTGAGCTGAGCTGACGTTTCAACGTCATGGACTGCTTGGACGTGACGAGGCCAAGTGGCAGCTTCAGCTTGGGCAAAATTTCCATGACACCTTCTGTAATTTGCATCTCGGGCTCAAGGCTTCGCCATATCTTTAGATACGTATTGCGTTCAAGCTCACTTGGGGTATGACCGAACAGTTTTTCAAGTACGACCCACCAGGGCTGGCCAAATAACGCCCTTATCTCATGCTCTGGCGGGATGCGCAGCCCAAGCTCCCTGGCTGTTGTCTGGAATGCCTTGATGACCTGCGGTGCATTGTTCAACAGCACGCCATCGACGTCGAAAATAATTGCTTTCAACATCAAATCAACTGCTCCCTACCCACACCGACCGCCGCCAGCACGCGCAGCGACGGAGGGATTATCTGCTTCTCAATGTAGTAATCGATATCAATGTCATTCAGCGAGACGTCCTCGATAGGCTCGGCCCGCTTCGAGATCGGCCCCTTACCTTTTGTTATGACATATATCATTACCATGCCGACGCCGACAGCCCTACCGCGTTCAATCATCTTGTGGGCGACCACTGTGTGTGGGCTGATAACCTTGTAAGCGGAGAGTGGCTTGGACAGGCTCTCGTAGATTGCAAGGTCGTGCAACGGTACTTTCCCTGCCTTCAGCTTCGCAATCGCTGACTTGACAACCTTTATCGCTCCCTTTATGTCTTTCTTGGCAAGCACGAGGCGGAGCACCTTTTCCTGTGTCGTGCGTGCCAGCTGAGACCAATCGCCACGCACACGTTCTAGGCCACGGATAGTCAATTTACCATCTTTATCTATCAATGCATATTTCTTCTTTGCTGCGCCGAGTTTTGTCTCGAGCGGTATGAAGATACCTCGTTTGTAATAGCCTTGAATGTCAAGCTCTAACATTCCAGGCAGTTCTGCATTGACCCTTTTCAGGAACCTTTCAGTTGCAGATTCAAGGTTGCCCTTGCCTTTTAATTTCACGAAACAGCTGTCTGTGTCTGCATAAACAACATCGAATCCGTTGCGCTCAGCGGCAGCGATTACTTTCTTTATATAATATCGGCCGAACGCCGCAGCGGACCGTGCACATTCAGCACAGTACCATGTGGCGCCAGCGAACGCCATCATTCCGTATGTGGCGTTTGCAATCGTTTTCACGGCCTGTTGCTCATTAGCTAGTCGCGTTTTTTCCGGGCCTTTAACTTTCGCCATTTTGGCTTTTAGTTCTTTTCTGCGTTCGATAAGTTTGTTGATAACAATTGAAACGAATCCAGAAGGTTTCTTGCAGAACCAGAAGCGTTCGTCCGGCACTTGCCATCCAGATGTGCGTGGGCCGACGTTCAGCGTTTCAGGGCTTATGTTGAATGTTGCGATGATGGATGGGTAGAGGCTCTTGAAATCGAGGACAGCAATACCTTCATGTAAGCCAACCATAGGCTCTTTAACATAACCACCGACGTATGTAGGTCTGCCTAGGCGCTCGGCAATCTCTTCAAATTTCGGTTTGTTCGGTATCACGTAACCGAGCTCATGAGCGCAACGCATCAAGTACCATTCGACGAGTTGACCATAGGTCATGCGACTGACATCAAAAGGCAACTGACCTACGACCTTGCAGAGTTCCCATATCTGCGGCAGCAGCAGGTCCGCAAGCCTTAACACGAGTTCGGAATCCTTGAGGCAGTACTCCGCGAGCTTTGCGAGATCCTTTTTCTTTCTCCATGCTTCAAGTATCTCTTCGAACTCCATCTCAATCTTCGTGTCACCAAGCAACTCGCTCGATATAGCTTCGAGCGTCATCACCTCTGTTTGCAACTGAGGTGCAAGAATGTCGAGCACGAAGCTGAACAGGTCTATATGTGGCCTGCCCTTGATGCGTGCCCGGCTGACGGTTTTTCCGTGTACGAACCGCACAGCGCTGCCATCGCGGCCTATCTTGAGTGGCACTTTAAGTTCGGAGGCGCGCTGCGCTATTATATGAAAATCATGCTCATCTGACATGAATCCTAGGATGATATCTGGATCTTTCTCATTGACAATCTCTACGAACCGTTCGAGGAGCGCCTTTTCATCCTCAACAACCTCTACATAGCTCGGAAAATGACCCTGCTGATATGTCAGCACTTTCTTATAGTTTGGTCCAGCCAACGACAGCATGATTATTTTTTGCTTGCCTTTTTCCTCAACATTTTCGATGTCAAATGAGAGTAGCGAAAGCTGTGGCAAATCTGTGCATATGGCCGGTTTGATATCTTTGATATTAATGAAGCTTCTTTCCTGGGTGCCATCAACATCCACCCAGCATGCGCCACTTATGCCTTTCTCGATGAGGTATCGCTTATGTAGCGGTATCGTGTATTCATACTCCTCCTCAACGATGCCTGTGCCACCATGCTTACGCTCCCACATCTTAACGGTGTTCCGAATTTTCTGAATGTCGCTGGAAACATAGCAGATAATTTTCAAGAACTTTCTTTTTTCAATACCGATTTGCTTTTCTACGATATCGATGCGTTTTATACATTTCCCGAAGTGTGACTCTATTTTTTTCTTTACGTCGGCCTCATGGCCGGTTGTTGGTAGAACGTAAAAATACGGCTCATAATTGCGGTCGAATGCAATGATGGTCTTGCCTTTTATGTCTTTGCAGTAGAGCTTGATTACCGACCGCCCATCTTCTTCGCCATAGTCGGCATCGATTATACAGAGGCGCATGTACAGGATTTGCTATGCCCGTATAAATTGATTAGCTCCAGAACCTGTGTGTGCGCACGAACTCGCGCTCAGCATTCAGGATATCTTTGTAGAACTCATCATCCTTGATGTGCATGCGGGCCAAAATTCGTGAAGCTGTCTGTGGACCAATACCCCGGCCTGCTAGGCAAATCACGGCTTTCTTGCCATACACGATAATCATGTCTGCCGAACGCCTCATGCGCTCGAGCTTTTTCAACTCATCATCTGTTAGCGGTTTGCCTTTCAGTCGCTTCCTGATTATCTCTTGACTCTCGGTTGCTGCCGGATGGACGGATGTCAACAGCTTGCTATGACATTTCGGGCACCGCGGTTCGTCCTCCACTTCTTTCACAGAAGAGCTGACGGAATAGTTTCCGCAGTTCATGCAGACAAGGCGTATGCGTGTGTTCATCAACCTCTGCTTGAATAGTTTAAATATTTCTTTTTCAGGCCTGTCTGGTTTTGCGATGTCATGCAATTCATAACGAAAACCAAACTCTGCGATGGGTGAGAGGCCAGCGCATTCAACAATTCTTATTTTGCCTGTTTGTAGCTTGGTTAGCACTTCTCCTGCAAGCTCTAGGTCTAGCTTCACGGTATAAAGCTCATTTAGTGTTTCTGTATGTATTGGCGAACCCCAATACAGGTCTATAATCTTGTCGATGTTTATTTTGGACATGTCTGCGTCCTTGCGCAGTGCGCCCATACGTTTCGCGACGTGTATGAACCTGTGTTTAAACAATGAACTGCGCGGCAGGCACTTCTCAAGGATCGTGGCGACATCGGCTGCTTTATAGCCCAGCAATATTTTTTTAATATCATCTGGCTTGCAACCGCTGAATATTATTCTATAAGGGTCACATTTGCTCGCTATAGCTTCGCCATATTCCGCCGAGAGTAGAGCTGCGATGAAACGTGCCAGCGTCTCGTTCACATTGCTGCCAAACGGCGCATGCAGCACTACGTACTCACCGAAGCTCTCTATGAGCAATGTCTGCTCGTCGGGAACAGGCCACTTCGTAATATGTCTCTTTATAAGTTCTACCATTTTCGCAGCTGATGGTGAAGTTACAGGATACTTTTGTTTTATTTTGTTTGCTATATCCGAGCATCTGACTCCGCGCTTGATGTCCTTTGCAATGTCGGCTCTAAGTTTTGCCACCTCCTGACTTACGGAGAACGGAACAGGAATAAGTTCGCCTTCCCATGCAGGTATGGCAGACTCGATCTCGGTAGCAGGCTCTACATAAATCTTGTCTTCCTCCATCGAGATTATTCTCCAAGGTTTGCCCCTGACTATAAAGGTTGAGCCGGGGATGTTGTGCTCGGCAACGAAACTTTCATCTAGGCTACCAACTGGAACATTGATGGTCATATCTATCACTCGGTAGGTCTTGCTGTCTGGAATGACAGACATATTTTCGAAATAATACTGCAGTGCACGTCTGCTTCGCTTAAGGCCCGATTCTTTCCAAAGTAGCTTCAGTTGTTCCATGAACTCAAGCAGGTTGTCGAACTCTTTTCTTGAAAGGCCTTTGTACGGCCATGCACGTTTTATTATTTCATATGCCTTGGAAGGGTCTATTCTATATTCGTCGTTTGAGAGGCCTACTAACTGGTGTGCGAGCACATCCATGCTCTTAGTATGTGGGCGTAGCGGTTCAAGCTCGCCTGCTAGAGCCTTTCGTGCAATTACGGCTGACTCGAAGATATCCTCTGCTTCAGCCGCGATGATTATTCCCCGCGGCACTCGGGCTATGCCATGCCCGCTACGGCCGACGCGTTGCAACAACTGTGTGACTGTGCGCGGCGACTGATATTGGAGTACTAAATCGATACTTCCTATGTCGATGCCTAACTGAAGTGATGATGTTGCAATTAATGCCTTTAACTTTTCCGCCTTGAATTCCTTTTCCGCCTTTATTCTGACCTCCTTTGAGAGCGATGAGTGATGAACTTCTGCCGGGAACTCCTTGTCCAGCAAGAGAAGCCTGCTTGAGAGGATTTCAGCTGCTTCGCGCGTGTTGGTGAACGCTAGCACTGCTTTGTTCTCCTTCATTATCTCATGGATTCTTCGAAGGCGTGCTGCAACGCTATCACCAATGAATAATTTTTCAGCGAAAATTCTGTCGGTCTTTTTCGGGAACGGGCTTTCTACGATGAGCTCAATGCGCTTGACTGCGCTCGCATTGACAATCTCGAAGTCATTGTCTGCGAAGATGAACTTGGCTGCAAGCTCTGGCGAGCCTATGGTCGCGCTGAGCGCAATGAGCTGTGGGCTGTCTGCTAGCTGTTTGAGCCGCTCGAGTGCGAGCGTCAGCTGCACGCCGCGCTTGCTGTTTACGAGTTCGTGGATTTCATCACAAACAATAAATTTGACATTCTTCAAGTGTTCGCGCAATCTCTTGCCTGTCAGCATTCCTTGTAGCTGCTCGCAGGTCACAATGAAAATTTCGTCAGGATATTCGGTCTGGAGCTTGCGCTCATGTGCGCTGGTGTCGCCGTGTCTCACCGTCACACCAAACTCGAGTTTGTTCGCCCACCACAGAATGCGGTCGAGCATGTCTCGGTTCAGGCTTTTCAGCGGCGTGATGTAAAGAACAGCAATGGGTTTGTGTTCAACATCCAACAACTTGCTGAAAATCGGCAGCAGGACACTTTCAGTCTTTCCTGAACCGGTTTCTGAAATCACCAGCGTGTTCTTTCCGGCGAGAATTTTCGGTATCGCTAGTTGCTGGATTGGTGTCGGTTCGGAGAATCTGGATACGGCTAGCTGCCGCACCTTATTATGTAATAGTTGAAACACGGGGGTGGTGCCCGTCTTTTCCTGTGAAGTCGCTGAAGGCATAAACATGCGCTGATTGGCTGAAATTAATAAGTTCGAAGAATTTAAATTGTTTGTTATGTCCGAACGCGCACGACGGATTATACGTTTTCTTGAACAACGATACGGGCCGATTGCTCACCGCTACAGGGGCAACCCGTTCAGGGTTCTGATATCTTGCGTGCTGTCGCAGCGCACGCGTGAGGAGAACACGGAAGTGGCGAGCAAAGCACTGTTCGCGATCGCCGGTACGCCGCAGAAAATATCAAAACTGCCGTTGGCGAGATTGCAAAAGTTGATTAAAGCATCTGGTACCTATCGCCAAAAGGCGCGGCACATCAGGGCTATATCGAAAATAATTCTTGAAAAATACGGAGGGAAAGTTCCGAGGACGCGCGCCGAGCTACTTACGTTGCCAGGCGTCGGCTGGAAGACATCCGCGATAGTGATGAGCTACGGTTTCGGCAAACCGATAATTGCTGTAGACACACATGTCAATCGAATCAGCAAGCGACTGGGAATAGCAGATGAAAAAGATGATGTTGAGACCGTGCGTAAGAAACTACAAGCGTTTTTTCCTCGAAATAAATGGCTGATAATAAATCTTGCCATGATAAGTTTTGGTCGGGACATTTGCCTGCCTAGGAATCCACGATGCACAATATGCCAGCTTCTATCTATCTGTCCCTTTGGCAAAAAGATTGTGTTAAATCGGCAAAAAACTGACAGTAAAGCTGTAGCTGCCAGGGCTCGCATTCGTTCTGATTTCGTGACGTAGCCAGACATAAATATCAGAGGTCGACACTTCTATTGGATTGGATAGCGGCATGCTCTTGTTGGCATCCCACACCGACAGCTCGATGTCAGCGGTTTCGCCCTCTATGGAGATATTAACTGGCAATGTGTTGTTGCCATTATTCTTGATTTTTACCTTTACCCACTTGATGTCCCCCTGATATGCAGTCTCAAGCTGGTAGTAGGTGTCATTGGTCGCAGAAGTATTAACATCGCTGCCAGTCTCGATGATATCCCAGGATATAGCAGGCTTGACGATAGCAGCACCGGTTATTGTGCCGTAGCTGCTGATTATTGCAGCGCCTATGCCTGCTAACACCAGCATGCCGAGTGCAGCAGCGACAATAATAATCTTCCTGTTCATGATATCAAACCCCATTTGATATGAGAAAACAGTGCCTACTTTTAGGCAAATCTATCTATCATAGTTTTGACTTAAATTTTCCTGACCACTTATGGTGGTGAAATACTGTCAGTTTTAAGAGGCAGAAAATAGATTTATAAAAAATGAAAATTACCACGCTGACGAACCCGAGACAGACGATATTGTTGACTTGCCGCTGGAAAGGTAAGGATAATGTGATGACGCTGGACTGGCATACTCCGCTGAGCTTTGAGCCGATGATGTATGCTGTTGCAATAGGCAAGACAAGGTTTTCACTGGACATGGTAAGGCACTCGAAAGCGTTCGTCGTCAACTTCATGTCAAAGGATTTTGAGAAGAAGATTTTGTATTGCGGGACACATACAGGCAAAAATATAGACAAATTTGCAGAAACCGGACTCATCAAGGAGCAGGCCAAAAGCGTGGACTGCCCAAGGATTAAACAGGCGCTTGCTTGGCTCGAATGCAAGGTCGAGAAAGAGATTGAGGTCGGCGATCACTGGCTATTTATAGCGACGGTGAGCCATGCCGAAATTCGGGAAAAAGGAAAGAGGCTTTTCCATTTGCATGATGATGTTTTTACAACAACAGTCGATTAGACTATTTCCGTTTCAGAATCTGTCCGTAGTCACGTAGTGCAGCCATAGCTTTCACGGCGCGCTCAGGCATGTCATAGACGGGCACACCCCAACCCTCGAGCTTTCTTGCACGTTCCTGCACCCAGCTTCCGCCTGTCGCGCACACAACAAACGGCTTGCCGTACATTTTGCAGTCACGGAGCACATCGATGATACCGTCCGTTATCGTTGGCACCTGCATAAGACAGATTATTACAACGCCGCTGACATTCTTGTCTTTGAAGACCGCTTCCAGCGTCTGTTGGTATCGTTCAGTCGTTGCGTCGCCAGTGAGGTCAACAGGGTTCTTTGCTATCGCATGAGGCGGCAGGAAGCTTTTGAGCGTTTTTATAGTGGAATCTGAGAGCTGAGGCAACTCGAGACCTGTTTGAATAGCGGCATCGGTAGCGAGTATTCCATAGCCGCCGCCATCCGTCACGATTGCTATGCGGTTGTCGGCAAGAGGCGGCTGGTTTGCGAGCGCCTTGGAATAGTCGAACATTTCTTCCGTGTTCTTCGCTTCAATAATGCCAGCTTGTCGGAACGCTGCCGAGTAAATCTCTGCTGGGCCAGCCAGTGCACCGGTGTGCGAGAGCACCGCCTCCTGGCCCTTGCTTGTCTTACCGGCTTTGAGCACAACTATCGGTTTCTTCTTCACAACACGCTTGGTGATATCTACGAACTCCTTGCCGCGATTGATTGTTTCGATGTACAGCGCGATGGCACGCGTGGCAACATCCTTCTCAAGAAAATCAAGCAACTCAATCTCGTCCACGTCAACTTTGTTGCCGATAGAAACGAATTTTGCAATTCCGACGCCCTCAGAGGCTATAACGTCCAAAAGTGTCGAACCCACTGCTCCTGATTGAGTTATATGAGAGATAAAGCCATCAGCAGGCCTTTTGAGCCTTTCTCTTGGGAAAAATAGCATGTCCATACCTTTCTGATATATTCCTACGCAGTTCGGACCAATTATCCTTATTTTTCCTTTAGATATATTTTTAAGCTCTAATTCTCTTTCTTTTTCTCCAATCTCTGAAAAACCACTGCTGATTATAATTGCTGCCTTTATTTTCTTTTTTATGCACTCAATTACAATATTTTTTACTGTTTCAGCAGGTGTTGCTATTACAGCCAAATCAATTGGTTCAGGAACGCTTAGAACAGAAGGATAAGCATTTAAACCTAATATTTCTGTAGCTTGAGGATTTATAGGGTATAATTTACCTTTAAAAGTTATTTTAAGGTTTTCTAGAATCGAATATCCTATTTTTCCAGGGGTCCGGCTCGCGCCTACAACTGCAATGCTCTTTGGATTAAAGAATAGCTCAAGGTCTGGCATGCGGTAATTACTGCACAACTAGTATTTATTAATATGTGATTTTGGTTCTGTTAATACTACGAGGAAATGGGAAAAGCTAAAAGAAACTGATAAAAAGTTGATTCTCTACGGTGTTCTGCTTTTTGATTTGAAAGATCTTGAGAAAATACTGTAATTGCTTGTGCCGTCTAACAGCTATTAAGAGGGAAATCCTGCGAATCACTCAAAAAT
>JAHLMS010000007.1:18969-24368 GCA_018920245.1 Candidatus Aenigmatarchaeota archaeon | reverse complement strand
GGTCGTGTTGTTGCGGCCGTTCGCGTAGATGCCGTATGTTGTGTCTGTGATGTTACCTGTTATATTCCAGCCGGCGCAGTCCAGCACTACATTGTCTGCTTGAATGTCTATGCATACGCTGTGCGATTGGTTGCCTGTCAAGTTGTTGATAAGTGTGTAGATGCCGCTGGTGGCTGTGTTTTGACAACCAGATATATCGTTAGACAGCGGCTCAAAAGGAGCCAGCGCAGTTGGCCAGGGGGAACCTATGAGTACGAGCACTACCAATAAGACTACAAGAAGCGGTGTAATAGCATTAAGTAGGTCTATGCCCTTATGCATGAAATAAATTAACTTCTAAATATTTTAAATAGCTATCTATTCACGCATAGCCTCGAGCTCGGACTGTAAACGGGCAAGCTGGGCTATAGTTGCCTGGATGTCAGTTGTCAGCTCATCAGCCACCTTTTCCATTTCGCTTATGCGGCCATCAAGTATCTCAGCAGCACCGTCGACGGATTTTTTTATTGCCACACCACCGCCGATGCCAACGAGAATGTTATTAGTATCTGCTATCTTGCCAGGAACGAAGTTCTCGCCGCCAAGTGGTATCAAAGCCGAGTCACCAGCCTTCACAGTCTTTAGCTCCTCGAATGCCGCCTTTGTCCTGTTCAGCTCTGCCATGCGCTCGGCAACCATTTGCTGGCGCTGCTGGAGCTCCTGCAGGTGCGCCTGAAGCAACTGAAACTCGAACACCTTCTTCTGGGTTTCCTCATTCACTATTCTCACCGAAGACATCGGCTATCCTACCCAGCTCAGGTCCTGTGCTGGTCTGGGCAATGACAGCCCCGTTACTATTGACTAGCAGACCTGACTTTATAAATGGACTGCCAAAACCGACTGTGCCTATATCCGTCTTTACTTTAAGCAACTCCTCAATAACCTTCAGCTCTGCTTCGGTCGCGGCACGGTGGCAAAGGCAACCGCGATTAGAAGCGACAGCCGCGGAGCCAACTATTTCTAAGCCAGCAATTGTGCCAGTCGCAACCTCGGCACCAAGACAGTCCGCTATGCTTTTCCTAAACTTCTTCAGAACGGGCGAAATCAGGCAACCATTGTCATTGCAGAGCACGAGGTTTCCTATTGCGGTTTCCTTGCTCTTGATTATTCCAATATTAATATCAAAAAGTTTCTTTAATTTTGCAACCTCGTACTTCTCGACTATCTTCGTCAGTATAATGCCGTTCGAGTTGCCTGTGGCAAATATACCGACCAGCTCAGATTCTGCAATGTGAGAAAAATAAAGAGGTATTCCTAATGTATCGCTGATTTTGTCTGCAATTTTTTTCTGCGGCTCAACACCCAGCAGGCAATATCTGTCCGTGGCTAAGCCGTACAGCCCGATGTTGGGGTCGCGATTGAGTACCGTGCGCATGAATTTGAAGGACATGGCTAGAATTCACCAGTGATGTTTAAAATAATTATACCATCTTGCGCGCTTCAGCTGCACGCTCTTCATGAGGCCTTTCCTTCTCAGGCTTCTTTTCAGCGATTTCAGATGGCTTTTCCTTCACTTCGAGTTCCTTGCTTTCTGGTGCGACCTTTTCTGCTTCAAGCTCCTTCTGGATGCTCTCCTTTCTGCGCTCTTTCCTGCTCTCACGTATGCGTTTGATCTTGTCCGTTATCTTCGCTTCTTTCTTCTTCACCTCTTCGGTTGTCGGGGGCTTGATGTCAACGCCTACAAGCTCCGCATAGACTGTCTTATCAACCTTCAGAATATGAACCCGCACATTGCGGGGTGGCTTCTGGATGCCGCGCGCCCAAATGGCCTTGTTTATGGATTGTCCTAACTTCACATCTTTAGTTTTCGTGCTCTTCTGCAAAAAACGTCGAACAATGCGGGTGGCCACGTTCGCACGCTTCAGCCTGCCCGGTCCGAAAGCATCCCTCAAAGGAATAGTGAATATCTGCTCCTGAGTTTTTTCAGCCATGTTTTACACCTTCAGCCTTCCACGTCTCCAGTGTTTGGTGCGCGCGACGCGTATGCGCCTCGTTCGCGCACGACGACCGAACTTTTTCAGATCGGCCCAGCGCGGCGCGGACTTGCGCTTGCGCGCGGCTATCAATCGCAGCTTTTTTGGAAGTAACATTACCTTACCCATTTTAACGCCTCTTTATCGTAGTCTTTCTTTTCTCTGTGAGCAGGTCTAGTATCTGGCGCAACTTGTTATCAGTTATTGTTTCCTTCAGCTTGCCCGACTGATAGAGCTGAAGCAGGTAAATCTCTATCTGACTGGCAAGCACAGGATTGGCCATGCGCACGCGGCCCAGCCGCTCGACAGCGGCCTTGTCTAATATCTTTGAAAGCACACCCTTCTTCATCATCTCGAGTTGTAACTGCTCTGTATCTATTTGCATCATAACATCACGCTATCTTTGCTGCCAATCTATCAATCAGTTTCTGGCCTTTAGGAGTAACAATTCGTCCGGCCTTGGGCTTGGTTGTCTTTGTGATCAGCCCATCGGCCTCCAATTGCTGGAGCATAAGTCGTATAATTTTTCCGCCTGCCTTGTAATGGTGCGGCGGCTTATGTCCTCGTCTGCGTCGACCACCAAATACTGTGCGCAGTCTCTGTGTACCCACAGGGCCTGTAAGATAAATCCTGCGCAATATCGCTGCGGAGCGCATATACCACCAGTCTGGCTGGGTAGGTGGTCGCTCGGCCGCGACACCTGTCTTTGTGTATGCCGCCCATGCAGGCGGCTTTATCTTTTCTGATTTCTTCAGTTCGCTCGCAATGTGATTGACGAGCGTGCCCTGGACGACTGACCTAACATCTGACATAGCTATCATCTGACAATTCAAGCCTTAAAAACCTTACTTTTGGAAACTGGTGCGCCGACTGGGATTCGAACCCAGGTCATCAGCTTGGAAGGCTGAGGTCCTACCGCTAGACTATCGGCGCAATAGAAGTTAGTTCATCAGAATTTAAATTAAAGTTTGTAACCGATTTTTCTGAGGAATTCCTTGCGCTCCTTGACATCCTTTTCGGTCTCGATTCCACTGCTTTTCGAGCCATCAATAACACCAAGTATGCCTCTGCCCTGGCTAGTCTCTGCAACTATCACTTCGACAGGGTTAGCGGTTGCGCAGTGAATGGTACAAACTTCTGGTACGGCCTTAATCTCATCCATCACGTTGATAGGATAGAATCCTGGAGCGAGAAATATTATAAACGCGTGACCTGTTGAAAGCTTCAAAGCTTCCTTTGCAGCGAGCTCTGTCAGTTTTGTATCTGTGCCAGTCTTGCGCACAAGACACGGTCCAGAAGCTTCACAAAATGCGAGACCGAACTTTATATTAGGCACTGCCGTGACAAGCGCTTCATGCAGGTCCTCAACACTTTTGATGAAATGTGTTGTGCCAATAATTACATTACAATCCTTTGGCACGTCAATTTTCACGGCCTTCGTTTCTATCATTTAATCACCAATGGTGGGGTCGCCAGGATTTGAACCTGGATCGGCTGGTATCACCATGCTCTCATAGGCAACAGCACGACGACCGCAGGTCGCCATTCTGTTGGCCTCGAAGCTCCAGAAAAATTCTGGAGCCAGCAGTCCTACCTGGTTAGACTACGACCCCAAGCAAGAATTCTTGCCTTGATTATAAAAGCGTTTGCATGATGCTGTTAAATTCTTATCTGAGCAACTAAATCTATGCTTGCGGGCACTATTCATGTAATTTCGGCGGCAGTCTTGATAGGCCTCGGACTGTTCATCCAGAAGGTTGGTATAAAAGATAGCCTCAGGAGCGCCATCAAATCGCCCATATGGATATTCGGAACTCTAGTCGGACTTTGCGGTTTTGGTTTCTATGTAGTAGCGCTCATGTCCGAGCGTATTGCCATAGTACAATCATTGATGACGCTTTCATTGCTCGTGGTGGCAATCGCCGAGTTGCTGGCGTTCGAAGAGAAGGCCACAAAGAACGATATAATCTCGATAGCCATGTTCATGATAGGCGTGGTGTTGATAGTGTTGGGTTGAATGAAACATCATATAATGTCGATTCTCGGAGGTTGCCTGTTCGGAATAATAGCCCTGCTCTTGAAAGGGCTGCTTGAGAGTACAATGACGCTTCATACACTGGTGTTGATGGCTGCTCTTGCAGCTGCAGGCTTTGTGTTGGTGCAGATAGGCCTCAAGCATGGAAAGGCGAGCCATACGATGCTGTTGACCAATGTCGCTACAATCCTGATTCCTGTAGGCGGAGGCATAGCGTTGCTTGGTGAATCGGTCTCTGTAATTGAAATGACAGGTATGGCCATGATAATAACTGCCGCTTGCATACTGATGAAGAAATGATCATTTCTGCGCTATTGAGAAATAATAATGTTTAAGTCGCTCCGCGACCATTCGGACATCGTAACGTGCTGCACATTGCACGCTGTTCTTCGACCTCTGCCCAGGCTTTATTTTCTCGAGTCTTGCGCAAAAGCCTTCCACATCTCGAGCATAAAACAATACATCACCGAACAGCTCGCGAAAAACCGGCAGGTCACGAGCTACAACAGGCAAGCCACAAGACAGCGCCTCTACTATATTCAGACCGAAGCTCTCCGCATATGTCGGTGCCAGTAGTATGTCAGCCGCAGAATATGCCGCGACTATGTCCTCTACGAAGCCTGTGAACTTTAGGTTTGACAAACCGCCCGCGTTCTTTATCAGCTTGCGAACCTTGAAATAGTCAGCCGAGAGCGGACCATATGGTATGCCGCCGACCCAGACGAACTGGATATCAGGTAAGGCTTTTGCGACGGCTATGAAATCGTAGACGCCTTTACGTGGCGTTATCTGACCGACATTCAGCACCATCGGCCCTTCTATATTCCATTGCTTCCTGAATTCAGCACCGGTTCGCTCATTGTATCTGAACCTTTCCATAATTATCCCATTGGGGATAATTTCGATTGGTTTCCGTATTCCTATTTGCTGGAGCTCATGTTTTGACGTTTCGGAAACCGCTATGACATGGTCAAAACTGTTGTATGCATGCCTATAGATGGAAGGCCATATGCTGTTGCCGAAAGCTATGTTATTTTTGTTGAGCGATGGTGTGGAATGGGCAGTAATCACGCTTGTTTTTCCTTTACGTTTCTTCCAAAGCGCATATGGGCCAAACGTGTGCGCATGGACAATGTCATAACTACCACTGCCATTGACAACGATGTCTATACCATCCTTCTTCAGCGAATCTACAAGATATTGTGCAGCGGTCGAACATCCGAGATATCCAAGTCTACCAGACCCCTCGATAACGAAATTTATACTCAGTGGTTTGGACATTGGCCTCTTTTTACATGGTCAAATATTTAAAAGAACGCCTGCCAATAGTCTAGAAGGCGAAAAGCATGGCA
>JAHLMS010000007.1:281-18959 GCA_018920245.1 Candidatus Aenigmatarchaeota archaeon | reverse complement strand
TTGATATCAATTGGACTGGTCTTTTTAGCTACACTCTTCGTTGCGTATTTCTGGAAGGCCGATAGAATGAAGATCAAGGCGGCCATGTGTGTTGGAATCCTATTAAGTATTTTCGATTTCATTCTTGAAAACGCCGGAAAGGTTACAGGTTACTGGGAAAGTCTGCAGGGCAGCTTCTACATAGGTTTTGTGCCCATTGAGATAATGTTCATAACATTCTTCGGTGGAATTATGTGGTCGATGATGCTACCCAAAGAAAGAAACGATCGTTTCAGCGTGGTCTTTATTCTTGTGAGCATACTCTATGGCACTTTTCTCGAGTCAAAGCTTGTGGACATAGGCCTGTTCGCATACAGCAATGGCTGGACGAGCTTCCATGCGCTAGCCGTATACTCAATGATAATCTTCTTGATGCACGAGACGTTCTACTGGGCGTATGCGAAATTCTCGAAAACGCCGTTCAGATGGATTTCGCTAAAAGATTGAATGGAGCCTCGGGGGAGATTTGAACTCCCGACTTGCCGCTTGCTTGGCTGATCGCTTCCATAGCAACGCTTGCGCGTTGACTTGTGTAAATCATCCTTGCAGGACAACTCAAACGGCTAACCACTTAGTGGATGCGCCATGGCGAGTTGTACACGTACAAGGCGGCCGCTCTACCAGCTGAGCCACCGAGGCAATTTGATTTATTAACTTCAGTTTTTAAATATCTGCCATGCCGGAGGTCAGCGTTGTGGTCTGCACTAGGAATGAAGAAAGCAATATCGAAGGCTGCCTTAAATCCCTTCATATGCAGAAAGAAAGACCTGAGATAATTGTCGTCGATGGTCATTCTACAGACAACACTGTTAAGATTGCAAAGAAAATGGCTGACAAGGTAATTTTCGACAACAAAATGGGCCTCGGTGACGCGCGCAATGTAGGCGCAAAGGCCGCCAGCGGTCGCATAGTTGCTTACTGTGATGCAGACTGCAGGCCATTACCTGATTGGACATCGAAAATAGCAGAACTCGTTTGTGGAAATGTTGTTGCCGTATCGGGCCCGCTTGTTGCAATAGATGGTGGGCTCAAGCAAAAAATAGGTTTCCGCATCTGGGCCGACATAGTACCACGTATACTGGCTAAGCTTGGTTATCACTGTTTGTGGGGCGCGAACATGGCAATCGACCGCAAAACGTTGCTCGAAAATCCGTTCAAGAATACATTCATCGAGGATTATGAGCTCGGAAGCCGGCTCAGGGACATCAAAGGCGTGCGTTTCTGCAAGGAACTCCGCATGCCGGCATCAACAAGGCGCTTTGCAAAATCCTTCCACAGGACATGCATCAAACATTACATCGGCAGCGCACTCAAATTGAAGTTCGGTAAAGCCTCGCGCGGCTATTACGAGCATATGAAGATTTAGTTGGTGTCGGGGGCGAGATTTGAACTCGCGGCCCCCAGATATCTCACAGGATTTCTCCTCGACACTCATACACAGCTAGACAGCCGAAGGCTGTCATTGCCTTATGAGTCTGGTGCTCTAACCTGGCTGAGCCACCCCATGACGACTGAGTGATCTCAGTTGACATCGGTTTCCCCCAACAACGATAGTTCGTGGCGAGAACTTATAAAAATATTACAATTGGATAGAACAGCCTATTTGTTTCATAAAAACAGATGGTGGGCCCAACGGGACTTTCGTGAAAGGTGTGGGCAATGCCTGACTTCGAACCCGCGACATCTCGGTTTCGCCAATCATCCTTGGCCATCAGATGGCTCTTAATGATTTTAAGAGCCGAGCACTCCTCAGGCATAGACGACCTTCGGTCGTCGTGTTACCAGACTGAGTTATGGGCCCAGAAACAAATTAAGAATGAAGAGTTTATAAATGAACACTGTCATTTTCTGTTATGGATTTCGAGGAATATCAGAAGCTCTCTAGGAGGACAGCGCTTTATCCGAACATGGGAAAAAATTTTATCTATCCGACACTGGGACTGGCTGGCGAGACCGGAGAGGTGGCGGAAAAGATAAAGAAGGTTATTCGCGACCTTAACGGTCAGCTTACTGAAGAAAAAATAATTGAACTAAAGAAAGAGCTCGGGGACGTGTTATGGTATCTGGCGCAGCTTGCGACCGAACTTGGAATCTCCATGAATGAGATAGCAATAACAAACCTTCAAAAACTGCAATCGCGCATGAATCGTGGAAAAATCCATGGAAGCGGAGACGAAAGGTAGCTATTTCTTGCGCAATTTAGTCAAAGGTTGCTTCCACTGCCAGCGGAACTTACGCAATCTGGCATGTGGATAGCCACAGTTGGCACAGTGTTTTTTCCTGATGTGATAGGCGTGCCTGCCACAGCGCCTACAGCGTATGTGTGTTATCCTGTTCTTCTTTCCTAGCGAAGGGGTTCCTGTACCGACCATTTCATCACCTTGTGCTGTATAGAATGCCTGGCCAAGCCTTTTTAAATCATTCCGTAGCAGGCGAAGCGAATATTATCGTGTCGCCGCGCAACAGAACAGAGCCGAGCTTGACGACCTTGTCGTCCTTGCGCTCTTCAGCATCTTCAAGCCAGATGTTAAGATGTAGGTCGAAGGCCTGAAGCACGCCAGTCACTTCCGAGCCATTCTTGAGCCTCAGGATTATGCGCTTACCCTTGGCCTTGTCCAGCACGTCAAGCGGTCTTGCACTTGTCATAACATTCACATGCTCATCGCGCATTTATAAATCTTTTAGAAAAGCTTTATAAACGTCAGAATGTAGGCAATTGCTATGTCAATATACCAGTTCAAGTCACAGAGGAAGCCGACAGGCGGCATGTACCATAAGCTCTCCAAGAAAAAGAAGATGTGGCTCGGCAACGACTTCCTTCCTGTGAGACTTGGAAGCACGAAGGCCAAGCCTATGCGCGGATTCGGTGGCAACATAAAGATGAGGCTGCTGGCGGTCGACCGTGCGAACGTCACGGATCCGGCTACAGGTAAGACCACTCCGAATGTTAAGATAATCACGGTGAAAGAGAACAAGGCCGACCCCAACTTCGTGCGAATGAACATAATCACGAAGGGTGCGATAATCGAGACGGAGGTTGGGCTGGCGAAGGTAATGAGCAGACCGAGTCAGCATGGCGTCGTGAATGCCATGCTTATAAAGAAATAGATTTTTCTTTATCTATGTCAATCAAGATGTATGAATTCAGCTGTACGCATCATTGTTAAGGGTCGTGTGCATGGAGTATTTTTTCGGGACAACACACGGAAGCAGGCTATGTCACTTGGCATTACTGGATATGTCCAGAACCTGCCCAAAGGCGTTGAAATTATTGCAGAAGGTCCGAAGACTGCACTCGAACAACTGATTATGTGGTGCTCAAAAGGACCTGCGCTTGCGCGCGTTGAAGGCCTTGAAGTCAGATGGCGAAAGCCAGAAGGAAAATATAAGTCATTCGAGGTCAAATATTGAACATGAAAATTTTTGTCGGCACATCTGGTTGGCAATATGGGTGGAACCCGGAGGGCAGCTTAGACTGGTACGTTGCCAATTCTGGCTTGAATGCAATCGAGCTGAACGCATCATTTTATCGTTTTCCGTTTCCAAATCAAATTAAGACATGGGCTATCAAGGGTAGGGACCTGCGCTGGTCGATAAAGGTCAACCGTCTTGTGACACATGTCTTTAAGCTTGGCGATCGCGGGCTGACGATATGGAAGAAATTCGAAAAACTTTTCATGCCCATGGACAAGCTGATTGACTTCTATCTGTTTCAAATGCCACCTTCCTATTCTGAGGCGATGATTGACAAGACAGAAAATTTCTTCAAGAAGACGAAGTTGGGCGAGCGGTTTGCACTGGAAATCAGGCACCGTACATGGTTCTATCCAGAATCCATCCAATGGGCGAAGGAGCTGGGTATGACATGGGTCAGCATTGATAGCCCGGACTTTCCGCGCGATATTTACAGAACGAGCAATTCCGTTTACGTCCGCATGCACGGCCGGACAGGATGGTACTTCCATAACTATAGCGCCGCAGAGCTGCAGGATGTCGCCAAAAGGGCGCTCGCGGCAAAACCACGAAAAGTATACGTATTTTTCAACAACAATCATGCGATGTTGGCCAACGGGCAGACAATATTTAAAATACTGAAGCGGGCGGTTCGATGATACCAAAAAAGTGCGCGCTGTGCGGCAAAACAAAATACAGGCACGTGCCCGGCGTCGGCAATCCGAAAGCAAAGCTCATGCTCATCGGCGAGGCACCAGGCCCGCAAGAAGACAAGCTCGGCAAGCCGTTCGTCGGGCCTGCCGGACAATTCCTGAACAAACAGCTGGCTGCTGTCGGTATTGACCGTAAAGATGTCTGGATAACGAATGTAGTCAAGCACCGTTGTATTGGGCCACCCGACGACAAAATCATTGGTAAGAGCTTGCCGCTGTTGAAAAAAGAAATCAAGAGCATTAAACCAAACCTGATTGTATTATTAGGCGATACAGCCGTCAAGGCTGTAGTTGATAAGAACTATTCGGTTTCAAAGGATCATGGAAAAATAATTAAAAGCGGAAAATTCAGTTATTTTGTAGTGCATCATCCATCAGCTGCGCGACGCTTCAAGCGTATAAGAAAAATATTTCTTTCTGATTTCAATAAATTGGCTACCTTGTCTCGAGCACTTGGATGATATGCCAACCGAACTTGGTCTTAATCGGACCGACTATATCGCCTTTCTTTCCAGAAGGGCAGATGGATTTGAGTTGCGCCAGCTTGGGAAAGTCGTAGCCCTGTTTCAAATCCGCCAATAGCTGTCTCGCATCCTTTTCATCACGAACCAAAATGTGCCGTGCATGCACCTGGCTTACCATAGAATCACCTCAAAGTTATTTTCAATCCATCCCTCGCAAGTATCGTATTCTTGAAGATCGGTCGCACCACACGCAATATCTCGGACTCCGTCCTGTAGCGCCTGCTCAGGTGCGTCAAAACGAGCTTCTTGATGCCGTATTGTTTGGCCAATCGCGCGACCTGGTCGGACGAAGGGTGCGCATGAGTGAGTGCGGGCTCGATGAAGGTGCCATCATGAATCAGAAGTTCAGCGCCCTTCGCGAACTTGAATAATGGGCGGTGAACCAGTGTATCGCCTGAGTAGACGAACTTTCGTCCGGGCATCTGCACGGCTATCTGCGAGAGTCTGATTGTAATATTTTTCACTTTAACTTTTCCTTTGGACTTGACCTTACGCAAATCCGGGCCTGGTTCAAGCCCGAACTTCTTTAGTTTTTTAACATCTATTGCCCAATGAGGTTTCTCTAGGAGGGCATAACCACATGAGGGCACATTATGCTTCGTTTTTATTGCCCACATCTCGTAATCGGATGTGCTGAAAAGCTTCTCGTACTGTCGCCTGCCACAATCTCTGGCAATCAGTCTGAAACCTATAGACCAGTAACTCAGGTCCCGGATATCGTTCACAAAGCGTTTCGCGTCAGGTCCGTAAATCTCGAGCGGTGCCGTGCGCCTGTTGAGGTGCATGGTCTCGAGCAAAGGCAAGAGGCCGGCAAAGTGGTCGGCATGCCAGTGGGTGATAAATATCTTGTCTATGCGCACAGGGCTCACACCGGCCTTCTCGAGACCGAGTTGGGCACCCTCTCCGCAGTCCAGAAGGAAATAGTCTCCAGCCCTGTGCATAAGCACGGCCGGATGTCCACGCTTCAAGGTAGGGATGGCGCTGCCTGAGCCAAGTATCGTGATTTCAATCGGAACTGGCATGTAGAAATATGCTTGCTGTTGCTATTTATCGGTTTCTTTATACTCGACTTTGCCGTCGCAAAAAGGACAGCCATAGGTTGGATTACCATGTCTATCAGAGCCCCCGATCACTTCTTCTTTGTCTAGCACGCGTTGACAATTAGAACAATAGAATGTATTTCCGGATGTCATATATTACTAATTCGTGGTTAATAGTATATAAAGACTTCTGTTAACAGACGTTCAGGTCTGTTTCGAACCAACCACGTAGCCAGCTCCTGAAGGAATCTGGCAGATTCTGCATCATTTTCAGAGCGTAGCCACCAGAGCCTATAGTCGAATTTGCCATCTCAGAAGCGAGCTTTGTTGGTATGCCTGATTTCAACAGCTCCTTCTCTGGCCTACCAAGCATATCCTTCAGGAAGAAAAGCGCCGCTGTATGCTTGTGTGGTACCTCCACGACCCAAGATTCACCTTCAATGAACACCCTGTATTCCTTGTAATGTTTCAAGAAATCCGAGGCGTGGCGGCTGTAGATATTTGGTCCAATATTCTTGTCTATACGAGGAAGGTGCCACTCCTTCATCTCGAGTACTAGAGCACACTGCTTGTCGTCTGCCCAAGCACCCTTGCGCAACACTTCAAAATCAGCCTCGTGCAACTTGGTCTGCAGGATGTCAAGGCAACGCCTCATCTGCGGCCAGAGAATATCGTCAACAATTGCAGGCCGCTTGAATGTTATCAGATACCAACGTGTGCCTCTGCTCCTGATTTGTTTGGCAATTTCGCTTATGGAATAGGGCTGTGGCTCGATGATCTCGAAGAACTGCGGCAAAGGTTTGAGCAAGAAATCCTTGCAAGTGCGCACAAAGCGGTAAAAAACCTCGGGTGAAACAGCCGCTGCCACATTCCTGTTCGGGTCGACAGGATCGATAAGCACAAGGGGTGCATGGAATTTTTTATATGCATCTGGCGCAGGCTTGCCTCTCAGGTCAATAATTATGCCGGCCTTCCAATCAGCAGCCGAAGAAATGACATCTGCAAACATACCATAGTTCAGCACAAGCAGCTCACAGAGATAACCGGAAAAGCCCTGCGTCTTAGCGTCGGCACCGTAGCATCCGCATGCCATAGCGAAGGCCTTGAGCAAGCGCACCTCGTCAGGCATCTTCAGGTTCGCCTTCACATAGCGTACGTGATGCGGCGTACGGTCAACAGCTGACTGTATTTTTGAAGGATCGGCAATATCATAGCAGGGCACAAGGTCTAGCTTGAATGTTGTATTGGAATCAACTACTGTACCTGTCAAATACGGGTGCTCTGCATAGGCAATTCTTCCTTTTCCACCGATGTTTTCCATGACTTCCTTTGCGAGTGCCATACCCCTGCTTTCGAGCTGTGCACGAGGCACGGCAGGATTGAACAACAGAAACATGTCAAGCTCGTTCTTGGCAGCGAGCCATGTGCCTTTCGCCACCGAACCACACAACATGGGTTTGACATTGTAGGGTTTTGCCACATTTTCAGCGACCTTCTGTAGCTTTGTCACGAACCTTTCCATAGCCTGTCGCTCGGCCTGTGTGGGTTTTATCTTTGGCAACACCTTCTTTGTGATGACAGAAATTGCAGCCGTATCCACATTAGGTTTTTGCATGAACTAATAAGCGGAGCGACAGCTAATAAAACTGATTGCTAGCTGCATTTTTATATTCCTGTTCTAACAACTCTGTATATGCTTGTGATGGAGGCCATGAACAGGGATGTCAAGACCATAAGACCGGATGCCACTGTGAAGGAGGCCGCGCGAATAATGAACCAAAACCGCATCGGCTCGCTGGTAGTGGTTAGCGGCTCAGGTGAGGTTGTAGGAATCGTAACTGAGCGTGACATCTTGGTGGACATTGTTGCTGAAGGCAAGGACTCTAGCAACGTGCAGGTCGAAGAGATAATGAGCAAGAAAATTATAGTCGTGGACCCGCACCAGAGCCTGGAAGAAGCTGCCGACATCATGGTGAAAAACCATATAAAGAAGTTGCCTGTTGTTGAGGCCGGCCGCCTTGTTGGAATAATCACGGCCAGCGACCTTATCAAATACGAGCGCGCGCTGATAGAACGTATCGCCCATCTGATAGCAGCTTCGCCGATAAGACAGATAGGCGGTTGAATGGCCCGCAAACGTTTCGAATTCGTGATAAAGGCCAAAGGTAGCGCAGATATAAGTTGCATGGACCCAAACAAGATCATAATCACTAAAGGTGCGAAGGTTTTTGACGACTCTGTGATTGGTGTCAGTGCTGACTGTTCTGCAGCGGAATTGCCGGCAGAGCTGAAGATGGCGCTGAGAGAGGGCAAAAAGCTTACTGTGACTATTCATACCGCTGGTATAGAGGATATTGTCACGGCCTATGGCAGCTATGACCTGAAACTGAACGACAAGAAAAGCATAACAATCACGAAGAGCGGTTTTGTCGACGGTGCAACTATAGGTGTCAAAGCGAACAAAGGAGCGGCAGACCTTGCGCGACCGCTGACAGCACTCTTACGCGACCCAGAACAGGAAATTAAGATAACATTTGCTGTGATGCGTTGAATAATCGATTATCCTTTGACCTGCACCAGCATCTTTCTACCCATTAGAATCCAGTACTGCACTTCTGCGCCCTGGCTGATGCGTTCCTTAAGCTCCTCAGGAATCGGCACCTCAAACGTCTCGTAGTTCTCCATGTCCATTATCTGCACATTCGGCGGCATCACTGCAACAATCTGACCGCTGCGCTTCTCGACTATTGGAACCTCGATCTCGGTGTCGGCCGGCTTCACTATTGAACGCTTCTTGTTATCAAATATTCCTATCGCTTCGAGCCTTGCCTTGGCGCCCCCGTGCTTTCCAGGCACAGAAACCGTGACATCCAAAACCTTACACGGCTCGCCCTCAATAACACAAAACCTGCCAGGTTTGAGCTCTTTGATAGCTATACGGTCTGACATGAGAGTTAGAAAGGAGAGCCTCCATATAAACTTTAGCCCTTTCGTGCAACCAACTTTATGTCTTTGGCTAGAATTGTACGCCGACCAGCATGTCTTGCTGCAACAGCAGCTTCCAGCGCAATTTCCAGGCCTATATCCTCGACGACCTCAGTGAGTTTGACCAACGCATCGGCAGAAATGCGCTCCACACCCGCCTTGCGGGCCACACGCTCGATTGCAGCTACCGGAAGGGGCATAAAATTCAATTGTTGTGCATGCTTATATATAGGGAGGTTAAAAATGACCGAAAGCTTTATATAGAGGTTTGAAGTAAGTTATTTATAGATTGCGATTTATTTTACTACGAAATAGTAAAGATTGTGATTCAATGGCATTTAAGCATGCAAAAAGGGAGGCTAAATGCCCGGAATGTGGGTGTACGCACTTCTTTGAGGACGAGTCCAAGGGCGAGCGCGTATGTGCAAAATGCGGCCTCGTTCTGGAAGAGTCTATGGTCGATACGTCGCCCGAATGGCGCGCATTCGACGAGGACCAGCGTTCGAAAAGAACAAGGGCCGGTGCTCCGCTGACGTTCACTAAGCATGATAAAGGACTTACCACTGAGATAGGCAGGGGTAGGGGCGAGCTGTTCAAGGTAAGGCCTGAGAAGCGCGCTCAGTACTACCGCCTGACCAAATGGCAGAAGCGTCTCGTCGAGTCCAAGGACCGCAACCTTTCTTTCGCGCTTTCAGAGTTGCAGAGGCTCATCAGTTTTCTCGGTCTGCCTCGCTCTGTCCATGAAGAGGTGGCTAAGAAGTATGAGCAGGCTGTCGACCGTGGCCTCGTCCGCGGCCGTTCTATGGAATCCGTCATTGCTGCTCTGCTTTATGCTGTCACACGCGAGCTCGGTACCCCCCGCACACTTGAGGAGATAGCCGAAGCGAGCGGCGTCGAACGCAGGGAAATCGGTCGTACATACCGCTATATTGCGCGTGAACTGCGTGTACGCATACTGCCGGCTCCACCGCAGGACTATGTTCCGCGCTTTGCGAGCATGCTGGGTCTGTCGGACAAGGTCCAGGCAAAGGCTATCCAGTTCCTCCGCGAGGCGAAGAAGAACGAAGTCACATCCGGAAAGGGTCCGACAGGCGTTGCCGCTGCAGCGCTTTACATTGCAGCTGTCCTCGAAGGTGAGAAGCGCACCCAGAGGGAAATTGCAGACGCCATTGGTGTGACCGAAGTTACCATAAGAAATAGGTTCAAAGAGCTTGTCGAGAAGCTCGGCATTGAAGAGGAAGTCGAAAAGAAAGTACGCGAGGAAAGTTAATCGGGTGAACTCAAAAAATTGGGCTGTATGTTCCGGTGCTTGGCTGGCTTTTTCGCTCCAATTTCTCTTCCAGCACGCGCAATCTCGCGTCTATCGTTTCTAGCTTGCTAATTATGAGATCTATCTTGTCGGTTGGCGCAGCCGGTGTGGGCCTGAATGTGGACTCGGTGGGCGCAAGCGAAGGATAAGGTTCTGCTGGCCTCGGAACCGGCGGCTGCATCCTGAACTGTTCGAGCTCGGATGGTAATGTTTGGAGCGGTTCTTGCCTGAAAGCTGCTGGTCCAGGAGCCGGACCGCTTGGTATGGGCAACTCCACATCCTTTTTCTTCTTGAATATGTCCATCAATGCCATTAACTCGCCATTTCGACCTTTGGTACCCTTTCCTTGATGCCGAACATTGCGCGTATGTTGTTCTCCAAGCGGTCAAAGTGCTCCTTGGCCTTGGCTAAATAGAGCCGCTTGCGTTCGGCATAAAACATTTTCATGTACAACCATGCTATTGACTTGTCAATGGGCGTCTTGTACGGTATCTTTGTCACAAGGCTGCCCTTGAGCCATATGGTTATTGTGCCGGACTTGTCTTTGACTGATTGTTTGCCTTGGACCGTGACTATGCCCCATACTGTGGTCCGCGCATCCTTTGGGTCGCGGATACGCCAGCTACCGTAGAACTCTATAGGGTCGCCGGAAACATCCCATTTTATTATATCCTCATAAAAGTCCGGGCTCGTGCGCCTGAACGACTCAAGGAGCAGGTCCTGGATTGTACTAAATATGCGTGCCGGATTTTCGACTGTAAGGACAATCGTCTTTATCTGCTCGGGTACAAAAATGTCCTCGATTATCCGCCATTCCGTCAAGCAATCACGCCCTTGTTAGCGCCTTGAGGTCCTCTATGAATGTGGATAAAAGCCGCCTGCCCTCCTCAAAGTATGTATCCCGCTTGGACTTGTAGAACACCGTATGCCAGGTCATGCGTAGGAACTCGTAGAACAGTGAGCGTTCCCATATCGTGTCCTGAGGATATTCCGTACGCAATGCACCCTCGACCTGGATGGTAGCGTTGCCAAAGCCTTTGGAGCTCGTGCCCTCGAGATTTACAACAATCATATAGTACGAGAATCTGTCAAGGTCTTTCGTAGCTTCCCAGCTTATCTTGAACTTCTCCGGATCACCCTTGGACCATGAGAACTTTCGCTCATGTATCTGGTGTTCGGACACACGCCAGACGCTCGCGAGGATGTGTGGTATCTCATGATATAGACGCGCCGGGTCAGGACCGCTAAAATGTATCGTCATGCGCGGTCGCGGCCTGAGCAGGTCGTCGTGTATCATTATCTTCGTGCGTGCAAAGACCATATAACCACTGCCTTGTGTTATGCTTTTGCAACATAAATACTTTTGCAAACTTTTATATCCACTGCTGTATAACTAATTTCTATGGTATTGCTAAAACTGCTTGGCATAGTTCTCACAGTGTTCGGATTCCTGATACTCAAGAAGTTCCCTGACATCAGCTACCAGAGACCACAATTACTGACAACAGGACTGTTCATAGGGGCGATCATGCTAGTGATAGGCATAGCTCTGCTTATATTTGGGTGATGGTTTGGCCGACAAATTATTCGAGTTCGTGGACAGTGATGAGAAATGGGGCATCCGTATGAATGTTCCTGCGCATCCGACGCTCGGACTTTATGTCTGCTCGGGTCCCGGAAAGCCGCCAGGCATTGAGGAGGAATGTAACCAGACAGTGAGCTTCAACTTCACGGGACCACCGGGCACAGCCAGCGCCATATACTATGCACTGGTCTTTCAGATGAGCAAATGGGGGTGCAACGTGGAAAAAGTGGACGAGTGGATAGAGGTCTCACCGACGCACCGAGAATATTACGAGCGCACAATGGCACAGAAGCAAGTGCTTGAAGGTGTGATAAAGAGTGGCCTTGCGAGTGCAGCCTCGGCCGTCGCCGACTACGAGCTCGTTCAGCACGACCTGCGAAAGTATCAAGAAGTCCTGAACTATTTCAAGAAAAAGGACGAGCACTCCTTGAAGGCAATGTTCATTGATCAGGTGGACATCCACACCGGCGAAGGTGTAAGCATGCGCTCCATCGCGCCCAGATGGCCAACGATAATTGCAGATTTCATCCGGCTCAAGGATGAATATACCGATCCTGATGTCATCAAGAACAAGCTGGGTGTAAGCAGACCAGAAGCCGTAATATTGGCCACTAAGAACAGACTGTATATAGAATGGAAGAAGACCTTCCTAGATGTGGCCAAGTTGCGCTATGAAACGCTTAAAGGCCTTGCGAATGCAAGGAAAAAATCTATTGAAGAGTACCGAAACTGGCTGAGACCTCATATCGCGCGGTTCAAGGCGATAAAGCTTGGCGGGGCTGTGAGACCCACTGAAGCTTTTAAATCCTTTGCTGATGTGACAGGCATGTCTACGTTTGCAAACAGCATCCGCCTGTACGCATGGAAATCTCTGCGACCTCTCGAGATACGCAAGGCAGCAGTCGAATTCAAACCGGGTGAGAAATTCGTCATCGACCCGTACGACGAATACATGCGGTCCACATATGTGCTGGACCCAGAGCGCGGCCTTGCCAAGGCATACCCATGGCTGCGTGAGGAACGAAAGTACTGCGGCCGGTGCAAGAAATACTATCCAGCGGACACCTTGAAGTGCACGAAATGTGGAGGCGTGAGCCTTGAGGATAGGTTCAGAGCTGATGAGATTGTCGACACAGTGATAAAGCCGGACTGGCTCGCCAAGAGGCATGGCTTGAACCCCGGAGAGCTCTATTATGTCTTCTTTGACATAGACGTCGAGCGCTATGGAACAAGGCTGACTGTGGGCGAAGTTGAGGATATAACATTCAATATTAAGACCTACTTGATAAGCCAGAACGTGCTACTTGTAAAGGTACTGGAACTCTACTGCAGAGAGAAAGAGTTCGAACAGTATATAGAAGAGATACTTGGGGTGAAGCTAAGAGAAGAGTCCATAACCGATATAGTTAGACGCGAATATCCGAGCCTTTTCGAAGAAGAGAAGAAACCTTCGGAATGGGACAAGTTTGAGAAATGGATTACCGAATTGCGGAAGTCTGTAACAGGCATATCTGCTGTGACAAAGAAAATTAAAGTTCCAGTCAAGCCGCCCGAGAAGCGCGTGTTCATGTTCGTCAGACCAGGACCCTATGAAACAGAGTTCAAGGAACGTATCACACAGCAGTATCTTAATCCTGCAGGCGCCTTGTTTACTGCCATAAAGGAGTTTTTGAAGACTAAAGCGGGGATGTAAATGCCTTACACCGTGGGGCTTTCCAGCGGCATCTGGGGTGCGAAACGAGGTGTCGAGCTGCTCGGCATACCGCGCAAGATAGAATGGGCTGCCACAGGCGGCGTCACGTTTGTAGAAGTTGCGCTGGAGTCCATAACCGAGTTCGAGGAACCGGAGATTGTTGAAAAGGTTAATCGGGCAAAGAAGCTTGGGCTGACCTTCGGGATACATGGTGAGGCCTATGCCATGGGCGGTCATGATAACATGCCGCTCGCCTCTGCACTCGAGGCCGATTATGCTAGAGCGCATGACAGACTTATGCTCCATATCGGAGGCGCACAAAAGATCGGTGCCGTCTACATAACTATCCACAGTTCGGAGTCGCACCCTTTCATCCTGCTGGGTCGTGAGCTGCAGCCGTCCAGGCTGGTGGACTTCTGGGGTCGCAAGCTGGATGTTTTCTTCAAGGAGAACCCAAAAATACTCGAATGGCTAATCGAGCAGAAATTCATTAAGGAGATGCGGCACGTCTACTATGCTATGGAACACGAGTTCGAGGTCCGTGCAAAAATGGCTGAAGCTCAAAAAGGCGCGGAAATCGATATCGAAAAGATAAGAAAAGAGGCGTATATGGAAGGATTGAAAAAATACGTCATTAGCAACGAGCTTGATTATGGCATAGAACGCATAGCCTACTATGCTGTTGCCAAATACATGCAGCTGAACAATGATCCTATATGGATGGATATTGTGGGTCGGAAGCTCACCGATGATGAGCTTTTCAACGAGCACAAATCGAATATCTGGGTACCTGCGGTTGCGGCCAAGTACATTTGGGGACACTTTCGCCAGGACCTTTGCCCGAGCCCCCGTACCGAGGCCCCTTTTAAGGAGGAGAATGTCAAGGTTCTACTCGAGCGATATAAAATCTATTTTTGCTTTGAAACGCCGATGGGTTCACCTGGATATGAAATATACATGCGCTTGGCAAAGCTGTCCCACATGTATGCAATGATAAAGGCAATAGGCTCACCGTGGCTTGGTCTGACAATGGATATGGAACATATGCTGGGCTGCGCAATCAAGCCAGAGAAAGATATAGAAATGTTGCCATGGAACGGTGGTGCAGCCGTGAAGATCGTGCATGTGACAGTGCCGTCGCCTCTCAACCCATCCCATTTGCCACTACCGCTCGCATCAGACGCTCAACTTTACATCTATTCACGACTCTGGCAGCTTAGACAAAAAGGGTTCAAGAACGGCTGGCTCATCTTCGAACGGGGCGGTGAGGAAGGTGTCGTCAAGGAATCTGTCCTGGCCATGCGGCAAATAGCAGCGTTTCTCGAGAAGGATGTGCCACCAGACAAGCTGCCTGAAGAGTTTTTCGGCCTCAAGCCCATGGGCCCTGAAGTCAAGATGCAAGAAGTAAAGATACGCGAGCATGCGCTCGACCCTCTTAAGGGTGTGCTAGCCATCCCAGAGGAGGAGTATACCTTCCTGTCGAAGGCTGCACTCGAGAAGGGTAAGAAATATGAGGAATGGGCAAAGGAAAGATACCGGTGAAATACGTTTAAGTAGTTCTGATATACTCTATTCTTATGCCAGAAGCTATAGGCACGAAACTGAAAAAGTTCTCCGTGGAAACGCGCCTGGAAAGCGTGAACAAGTTCAAGGACAAACTTCTCGAAATGTTCAAGGCCTACATTAAGGCAGTCATTGTCTGGGGCTCGATCACGCGGGGTGATTTCACAGGCAAGTCTGACGTGGATGTTTACATACTTTTCGACGACACTAAAATGCCGCTGAAAAAATTTGATGAGATCCGTGACCGCATCGACAGGGATATCGCCAATGTCGCGCGCTCAATAGACCCGCGGTTACATCCTCAGCCCGTGATTGCCCTAACAGAATTCTTCACAAATGTGCGCGCAGTCAATCCGTTCATATACAACATTGTCCGCGAGGGATATGCAGTGTATGATGTTGGCTTCTTCATTCCCATGCGCAAGCTGCTTGAGAAGGGCGAGTTTCCGATAACGCCCGAGGCAGCTGAGATGCGCATGGAGTTCGTGCCAAAACGGATTAGCAGGGTGAAGAATGTCAAGCTGCTTATGGTTGTGGACGACCTCTACCAAGCGATGGTGGATGCAGCGCAAGCGGCGCTGATGTTCCTCGGCTTCGTACCATCACCGCCAAAGGTGCTTGTGCGCGATGTCAAGCGCCACCTCGTCGAGCCAGGCCTGCTCGAGGAGAAGTATGCAAAAATGCTCGAGGAAATGATTGTGCTCCGCAAAGCGAGCGAGAAGAAGGAAGTGAAAGAGCTAAAGGGCAGTGAGGTTGATGAATGGATAAAGAAAACTGAGGATTTCGTCGAGCGCATAGACAAGTTACTCAAGAAGCTGGAGAGCGAGCGCAAGGCGACGGACATCCAAAAAAACTATGAGGTTATGATAAAGGCTTCTGTGGCTGCACTCAAGGCGATAGGCAAGCTGCCGCCCGAGCCCGAGAAACTGCCTGAAGCGTTCAAAAAGGAGCTCATAGATTCTGGCCTGGTCAGCCAAGTGTACGGTGACATATTTCCCAAGGTCATTGCTATGAGAAAGGCGCTCGAGGACAAGAAAATCGAAAACGTACCAGACAGGGATGTTTGGATGGCCAAGGAATATGTGCGACGCTTTGTCAGCGATGTTCGTGGCATAATCGAGCGCGCATCGGCGCCGGAAACGAAGTCTGAATCCAAGACCGAAGAAACATCAAAAAGAGAGGAAAAGCAAAAAAAGAAGTGAAGAAATGAAAATAGGTTTTCCAATAATCCGAAAAAAGATGTTCTTGCTGAAACAAAGTGTATAGGTAAAACCTGTTTGATTCTGTTGATTTTTCGTTGAAGAAGAAAAAGTGGTGCCGAATAAAATTAACGTCAAAAGTTCAAACAGAAACCATTAAAAGCCTGCTCTGTGATGTATTTTCTGTGTGGCCGAATATAACTTTCGACGGTGGTATGATGGCAGACCCGATCGGCATTATCGTGAACTATCACATCGCCTACACCAAGGCGGTGTTTGTAATAGTGCCTGGTATCACAACAAAGAAGGATGCGGCAAGACTGATCGGCCACAAGGCAGTCTGGACCGACCCTAAGGGCGTGAAATATGTCGGCACCGTCTCAGGTCTCCATGGCAGAAAGGGAACACTCAAGGTCAAGTTCCGTTCCCCGTTACCTCCTACCGCCCTTGCAAAACCGATAAACATTGCCTGATTCTATCTCAGCGGCTTTGCACGACTCCATGAATTCTCGAAGAAGCTCTCCATTATCATGACCAACGCTGGACGGTTTGACCAGATGTAATCGCTCTCTTCGCCGCTGTCTATGCGTATGGCTGTTTCACGACCGTCTATCAGCACCATAACCGGATGAACTTCCATGAAAAGCATGCGCACATCAGCATTCCTCATATACCAAGCGGCGCGTGACCTCGAATCTTTGTCGAGCCTCGCTGTGCCAACCACCCTTATTTTGACCCCATGGTCTGCTGCTGCCTTGAGCGAAGCATCTATGGCGGCTGTTCTTGTGAATCTTGCCGTAACTATGCATATGTCTGAGGTCGCACGACCAAACATCTCTGCTGCCTTATCCAAGAATGCACGTCTGCCAGTTGCCATCCATATTTCCGAGCCTTCCTTGGTCAAAGCCGGTCGCAACCTACTTAGAAGCTCTGCTGTTTTGGCCTCCAATGCAGCGACTGCCGTCTGCCTAGCCTCTATTATGGATTTCAGGGCTGTCGCAGGCTCGATTGCACACCAACGAAATGGCCTAGAAGCACGCAAAGCTGCAAGTGACTTGCGCTGTAGGTTCCGCAAGACCTCGTAGACCTTCGAAGTGGGTATCTTGCTGATGGACGACAGCGCTGATGCTGTGAGGCTGCCTTTTGTTGCCAGCGCAATATAGCTGCGTGCCTCCCATTCACTAAGTCCGAACTGCCGCAAGTCGCGGACAAGTGCAGTTGACATAACAACGCATTACATGAAGGAAATTGTGCGCATAAATTGCTGACGCCGACAATTGCCGTGTAGATCAAAAGTCGAACTGAGAACCAAAGGGTGCTCATATTTTTCTTTCAATCAGGAAATCCGCAAATGCCTTTATGTTTGTCTTCGCATTGCTGGCCGGTAGCAATTTCTCAACATCGGCCCAAGCGGACTTCACAAGCTCGCGGGCTTTCTGCTTCGCTTTTTCCACGCTGCCATACTTATGTATGATTGCTATTGCTTCTTCAATGAGCTTGCTATCCCGCGTATGCATGTTGAGGATTTCTAACAATCTTTTCCTGTCAGCTTGATTTGCAACTTGCAGTGTGTAAATCACAGGCAGGCTGCGCTTACCTTCAGTTATATCATCGCCAACACCCTTTCGCTCAGCGAACACACCGCCACTCAAGCTAAGCACATCATCTTGAATCTGAAAGGCTACACCTATTGCCTCAACGAACCTGCCCAGCGCTTCTACGGTCTTATCATCTGCTCCAGCGAGTGTAGCCGCAATCTTCGCAGACATCCTTGCAAGTGTGCCAGTCTTGTATGCACACATCTGCAGATATTCATCCTCAGTCAAGGTATCGGCATTGGCCATGCCATTATGCCATGCTATGTCAGTTGCCTGCCCGAGCCCAATGTTTATCATTTCCTGGGAATATATTTCGTATGCCTTCAGAATGCGATCCTGTGGAAATCTGTCCCTGTTCTTCATTAATGTGAGCAAAGGCAGATAGTACATAATGTTGCCGGCGTTCACAGCAATGTCTATACCGAATATCTTATATGTGCAAGGCTTGCCTCTGCGAAGCTCGCCGCGGTCCTCAATATCGTCTATAAGCAACGTTCCATTGTGCACAACCTCGGGAATTATTACGAAGTCCTTTAGCTTTTCAATGTCCGCACCCAGCGCCTCGGCTATTAGCAGAAAAAGCGTTGGCCTCCATCGTTTGCCGCCTCTGTCAAGCATATCCCATATCGGATCTGCTATAGCCTTGTTCGCCGCTTCAATATTGTATTGCCAGCGCGCAGGACCGAAGGTAAACTCCATACTTTTTCTATCATATTTGCGCGGAATCCAGCGCTCTATTATCTGGTCTATCTCCTTGGCACGCTCTGCGAGAATCTTTTCGATATCCATACAAACATCTTGGCTTTAGATATTTTTAAAACTATTCTACCAGCGCGTATTCCCTCTTTCCTTTGACTATCTGTTTCAGGCAGAAGGTACCTGATTCTTTTTGGACCAGCTCGGGCAGATTGACAGCATCCCGCCGGTGCTGGGTGTGCCACTCGTGCAGCAGCTCGTATTCCTTGGCCGAGATTTTC
>JAHLMS010000007.1:0-271 GCA_018920245.1 Candidatus Aenigmatarchaeota archaeon | reverse complement strand
CTATTATCTGGTCTATCTCCTTGGCACGCTCTGCGAGAATTTTTTCTATGTCCATACAAATATCTTGACTTTAGATGCTTTTAAAACTATTCTACAAATGTGTAATTTCTCTCACCATTCTCTATGCTTCTAAGTATGAACTCGTTGGTAGGTTTTACTATGCTTTCAGGTAGTCTCCAGTCCAGCAAACACATTTTCTTCCGGAGCTCTGCGTGAAGACGCTGATATTCATCGAACGACACGTACTTCTGTTCGCCAACAGATATCCTTT
>JAHLMS010000006.1 GCA_018920245.1 Candidatus Aenigmatarchaeota archaeon | reverse complement strand
TAAATTTACAGCAATTATTTAAGGTCTGTGGACAAACCTATTATTGATAGCGATGCATCCGCAAACACAGAACAACGAATGACTCTTTTCTAGCGTGAGCGATATGGAAAAAATTCTAAGAATTTTTTACATTCAGCAGAGCAGGAGGTTCTGTTGATGGTGGAGGCTGCAGCGGCAAAATTGAGGAAACTTCTCACCGAGCTGTCTAAGCTCAGAGGTAGGCACACCGAGCTCGTGAGCGTGTACATACCTGCCGGCTATTCCATTATTGATGTGATAAATCAGATACGCAATGAGCGTGGGACAGCCGAAAATATAAAATCGAAAAGCACGCGTAAGAATGTTGTGGACGCGCTTACAAAGATAGAACAGCATCTAAAACTGTATAAGTCGACACCACCGCACGGCCTTGCGGTTTTCTGCGGTAACGTGGCAGAAACTGAGGGCGTTACAGATATCAAGCTCTGGGCTATCGAGCCTCCAGAACCCTTGAAGGTCAAGATGTATTGGTGTGACCAACAGTTCGAGCTTGAGCCGCTTCAAGCAATGATCGCTGAGAAGGAGCTGTATGGTCTTGTTGTTATGGATACACAGGAAGCTACGATAGGCCTGCTGCGCGGCAAGTCCATCCAGGTCCTGAGGCGTCTGGAATCGATAGTGCCTGGCAAGACCGCGAAAGGAGGCCAGTCGAGCGTGCGCTTTGCTCGTGTGCGCGAGGGCCTTGTGAACGATTTCTACAAGGAAGTGGCAGAACAGATAAGGGCACTGATGCCTGCTGGCGTCAAAGGCATACTGCTCGGCGGGCCAGGACCCTCAAAAGAGGACTTCTGGCGTGGCGACTACTTGATGACAGACATCAAGAATAAGGTTCTTGGTGTGCAGTCCGTTAGCTATACGGATGAGGCGGGTTTGCACGAGCTAGTGGAACGCAGCAAAGAACTGCTCGCCGAGGCATCAGTTATAAGGGAGAAGACATTGTTGCAGAGATTTTTTACAGAGTTGCAGAAGGACAGTGGCCTCGTGACCTATGGCGTGCAGCCCGTGCTCTCTGCTCTCGAAGCTGGAGC
The DNA here is from genome assembly GCA_018920245.1 of Candidatus Aenigmatarchaeota archaeon. Classification (GTDB taxonomy): domain Archaea; phylum Aenigmatarchaeota; class Aenigmatarchaeia; order Aenigmatarchaeales; family JAHLMS01; genus JAHLMS01. Next base: position 23,993 of record JAHLMS010000006.1, on the reverse strand, counting down.
TGTTGAAACATTGCTTGTTTCAGAGGGTCTTGATTGGAAGGCTGTTGAACTGGCTTGTGGTTGCGGATGGTCGGGCAAGCGTTATGTGCGGGCAGCCGAGGTTGAGAATCAAGTATGCCCGAATTGTGGTCGCATAGCCGGCGTGATAGGCCAAGCAGACATAGTAGATGCGTTCGATGATCTGGCAAAAAAATATGGAACCTCCATGGAAGTTGTTTCAACTGAAACGCGGGAAGGCGGCCAGCTTGCTGCACTGGGTGGCATTGCAGCCATACTGCGCTATCGATACGCAAAGGCATAAATAATTTTGCGATAAATAATACTGATGAAAATGATGAAAATTTGCCGTGGCGGCCATATTATACTTCCAACACAAAACTATATTGTGCTCGAGCCTGTTTTGAACGATCTCATGCTTGAGTTTCTATACAAAACAAGACAGCTTGGTGTTGACAAGATGGCTGACGGCTCATATGTTATTGATAAACACACAGCCGATTATGTTCAAGGGCTCGTCAGAATGGCTATGGCCGACGTCCGAAGTGGCAATAAGCCTGCCGGCTACAATGATAGCGAGGCAACATACAGATTGATATTCCCAATATGTGAAGGCAACATTGCTTTCTATGTTGAGGCGACAACCAGTTCAACAATCATTACTGATGTCACAAAGAGCCTGAGCGAACTGCTCACCAAGCACGGAATTGCACATAAAGTAGACTGGGACAGCGCGAGCATGCCGGCCGAAAAAGCCACCACAAAACCGAAACGCCGCAGGTGACTAAAGCAGCTCGACGTGGTCAGCTGCATGGCGCAGGCTTGCTGCAAGACCTGGCTCAGCAGCCACCAGCACTGTGGTTTTGCCTTTCTCCTTGGCTTTCTGGATGAGTGCAAGAAAGTCCGCATCCCTGCTCGCCAACGCGATGACCGATATCGCCGGATTCGCTATCGCTTCCATGGCATGCACGGTGATTGCCACGTCCACATCCGTCTTCTGTTCCGGGTCACCTAGCGCAATGACAGTCTCGAAGCCCTCGTTCGCTATGGCTTCCAATAACTTCTCGGAGGCAAATTGGTTAACAAATATCTTACAGACTACTATACGTCCATATTTCTCGACTCTGCGCTTGAGCTCTCGTAGGTCTATCTTGAATTCCTTGCGGATCATATTCGGTCCATCTACGAAGAACGCAACGGTCGGTTGAGTGGGCTGTTTTTTTCTAAAAAGGAACATGCCAAGGTATATGTAGGCATCCTATATAAATGGCAGTTTAAAAAAGGCGATTGAGTTTGAGCCGCACGTGCTCCAGACGGTCTCGAACGGCAAGCCCTTTATCTCTGCTACTTTTTCAGCCACGAGCTTTATCGACGTGGGCTCGTTGCGCGCCTTATGTGCAGAGCCCAGGGTCTGCGGAGCGAGCCAGGGCGCATCTGTCTCGAGCAGGAGCCTTTCTATCGGACAATCACGTACCACTTTGTTGTGTTTCTTACTACGTAGTACAATGGTGTTAACAGATATGTGCCAGCCGTTTTCTATCACGCGTTTGGTCAGATGGTTTGCGCCAAACATGTGCATAAGCACGTTAGTGGCATCCTCGTTTTCAAGGATTTTGACACAATCTTCTTCTGACTTCCTGGAATGAATGAGTAGTGGCTTTTTCAGACATTTTGCCAGCTCTATCAGTCGGACAAACAATTCTTCCTGTTTTTCGAGCCATTCACGTTCCTTTATCCAGAATTTATCAAGTCCTGTTTCACCTATGCCCACTATATTTGCAGCATTTTGCTTTATGATATTGATGAATTGATCGATCTCTTCATCTGAGAAATCTTTTATATACTCGGGATGTATGCCTACAGTTGCAAAAACAAAATCTTTATGACGTTTGACAATATCCATGGTAAGTTCAAAGTCTTGTGGCCTGGCGCAGCATGTTATAATCGCCTTTAAGCCAGCTGCTTTGGCACGTTCTATGACATTGTCTCTGTCCCTATCATAATCTTTCTGTTCAAGGTGGCAATGACTGTCAATCATATCAATTTTAAAGTAGCGGTGGCAATTAAAATCATGCGCAAGGCGGTGCTTGACACGAATTTTTTGATTTCGGCAGTCAAATGGAAAATTGACTTCTTTAGCCAGCTTGCCGAATACAAACTTTATCTCGTGCCGGCTGTTGTTGATGAGCTTAACAAGCTGGCGGAAGGCAAAGGCAAGGATGCGGTTGCAGCACGCATCGCGCTCGAGCTTGTAGAGAGGCTATCACCTTTGTCCATAGGTGGCAGGGCTGATGCTGCGCTGCTTGCAGCTGCCAAGGAAGGCTACCATGTTGCCACGCAGGATATGGCTCTACGAGAAAAGATAAGGAGCATAGGCGGCAAGGTTTGCTATATACGGCAGAAGAAACTGATAGTTTGCGACTAGTGCGTTCCTGCGCCCCTGCGCTTCTTCTTGCGTTCCCTGCTATACTTCCATTGGGCCTTTTGTGCTTTTATCGGTCGCATAACAATAGATGTCTGGCAAAGATTTAAAAGCACTGCTTACAACAAAATGGACATGCTCAGTCTTGCGATACTGGCGGGGTTAGCGGCGCTAGCATTCGCTGGCATCCTGACGTTTGATGTAATGCGAAGGCCTACTGGCACGGAAAAGGCGAAGGAGATAGCAGCCGCTATTTCTGCTGGCTCTACGGCGTATCTGAAGCAGCAGTACAAGGTTGTTTCAATTATAGCTGCCGTGCTGGCTGTCGTTCTCGGTTTGCTGATTAACTGGCAGACTGGTGTGGGCTTCGGCCTCGGCGCATTTCTTTCCGCGCTCGCCGGTTTCATAGGAATGAACATTTCTGTACGTGCAAACGTGCGAACCGCCGTTGCTGCGCAAGATGGACTCCAGCGTGCGCTCACGGTGGCTTTCAGGGGCGGAGCAGTGACAGGATTTTCCATAGTTGGTCTCGGGTTGCTCGGAGTAACAGGGCTATACATGCTGTGGGGAGACCCAAAACTCATAGTGGGCTTCGGCCTCGGCGCATCTCTGATATCGCTTTTTGCCCGAGTTGGCGGCGGTATTTATACGAAGGCCGCTGACGTAGGTGCTGACCTTGTTGGGAAGATTGAAAAAGGCATTCCTGAGGACGACCCGCGCAATCCTGCTGTCATAGCAGACCAGGTCGGTGATAATGTAGGTGATTGTGCAGGCATGGGCGCGGACCTGTTCGAAACATATGTGGTGACAGCCATAGGCGCAATGTTGCTCGCGACGACCACTTCGTTTGGCATTAATGGCCTAATTTATCCGCTACTGCTGGCAGCCGCTGCGATATTCGCCAGCATAGTTGGCAGCTTCGCTGTTCGCACGAGTGACAAAGAAAGGATTATGCGCGCACTTTACAAGGGTCTGGCTGTCACAGGCATAATCGCGGCTGTTGCATTCTGGTACATAACACAGACGTTCATGGGCAACATGTCGCTTTTCTGGGCAGCATTGACAGGCCTTATCGTTGTCATTGCCATCAATCTTATTACAGATTACTATACATCAAAGGGGTACAGTCCAGTGCGAAGCATAGCTGAGGCCTCACAAACAGGCCCTGCTACTAACATAATCACCGGGCTCTCGGTCGGTATGAAGGCTACAGCATTACCTGTGATTATCATCTGTGCAGCAATAATTGCTTCATACTGGTTCGCCGGCATCTACGGTATAGCGATAGCAGCGATGGCCATGCTCTCTATGACAGGTATAATAGTTGCTATCGACAGCTACGGCCCGATAACAGACAATGCAGGCGGTATAGCTGAGATGACCGGTATGCCAGTCGAAACGCGCGAGATAACGGACGCACTAGACGCTGTGGGGAACACTACGAAAGCTGTAACAAAGGGCTTCGCCATAGGCAGTGCAGGCCTGGCAGCGCTCTCGCTGTTTGCGGCATATGTGGCTGAGGTTAGCGGAGAACAGTCGTTAGTGCTGAGCCTGCTAGACCCGAAGGTTCTTGTTGGACTCTTTATAGGCGGCGTTGTTGCTTACACTTTTGCTGCATATTTGTTGCGCGCCGTCAGCAAGGCTGCGTTCGATGTTGTTAAAGAAGTGCGCAGGCAGTTTAAGGAGATAAGCGGAATAATGGAGGGCTGGGCAAAGCCTGATTATGGCAAGTGTGTCAGCATAGTCACTGCTGCTGCCCAGCGCGAGCTAATAATACCTGGTGTGATAGCTGTCGGTTCGCCGCTGGCAGTGGGCTTCATACTTGGTGTGAAGGCGCTTGGTGGCATGCTTGCTGGTGCCATTGTTGTTGCATTGCTGCTTGCGATACAGCTGACAACAGGCGGTGCTGCCTGGGACAATGCGAAAAAGTACATCGAGACAGGGCAGTATGGCGGCAAGGGTAGCGAAACGCATAAGGCAGCGGTCATTGGTGACACGGTAGGTGATCCGTCCAAGGATACGGCAGGCCCTGCACTCAATCCTTTAATAAAGGTGCTTAACATAATTGCCATACTGTTTGCAGCACTGTTCCTGAAATTTGCACTCATGTGATTCCATGGCAGAATTGAGTACAGGCCCGAACCCACCAGAAGAAGTCTATGTTCTGGTGCGTGTGAGCTCGGGCTCAAAATATCAGTATAGTATGCGTAAGGACCCTTGTTCATTGATGCTGGACAAGGTTTTGCCATCACCACTGCCTGTGGCATATGGCATTATACCTGCGACACACCATACTGATGCAGAGACCTTGGACGCGTTCGTGTTAGTATCAGAACCACCCATGCCAGGTTCGATAATTTCGGCAAGACCTGTGGGGCTTATGCGTATAGAGGGAGAAGGCAAGATAGACGACAAGATAATCGCCGTTTGCAGCATAGACAGAGAATTCGATGATTTACGAGACGTGGCGGACGTTCCGAAGCACACGCTGGCCCAGCTCACCAGCGCCATTAAAGAAGATTGGGTATCCAAGATAACATGGTTAGATGCCGAAAAGGCGAAGAAAGCAGTCCAAAAAGCCATAGAACTTTACAAGAGAGGTTATGAATAATGTACCAGCTCGTGACTGTTGAGGATGAGATAGCAGTACCGCCAACGAAGTTCAATCTAGACCTTGAGCAGGCGGTTGCTGAAAGCTTGGCTGAGAAGTTCGAGGGTAGGATAAACCCGGATATAGGTGTTATACTTGCGGTTACGAGTGTGGACAGCGTTGGTGAGGGGCGCATACTCCCTGGAGATCCGTCCGTTCATTATCAATCGGTTTTCAAAGTGCTCAGTTGGATGCCGCGCGAGCACGAGATAGTTGAGGGCGAGGTTATTGATATTACGGAATTCGGTGCATTCATACGCGCAGGCGCGCTTGATGGTTTAGTTCATATAAGTCAAGTCATGGACGACTTCGTCAGCTATGATGACAAGAACAGCCAGCTCGTGGGCAGACAAAGCAAGCATGTTCTGAAGCAGGGTGATGCAGTACGTGCCCGCATAATCTCAATATCTTTCAAGGAGCAGTCCAAGGTCGGCCTAACGATGAGGCAGCCATTCCTGGGGAGCCTTAAGTGGCTGACTGAGAAGGCCAAGGAAGAGAAGAAGGTCAAGAAAGAAGAAAAGAAGGCTGAGAAGGAAGAGGAGAAGAAATAGTTATGGTTGAGCGCGCATGCAAGATATGTCGAAGGCTTGTGAAGGGTAATATCTGCCCTGTGGACAAGAGCACGGACTTGACACGTAGCTGGCGCGGTGTTATAGTTGTGCTTAATCCTGATAAATCTGAAATAGCTAAGAAGGCCGAATTGAATTCACCAGGTCGTTTTGCTATCAAAATTAAAATTTAATAATATTTTATAAGCAGGTTTTTACTAATATTTTCAGGTGGTGTATTGCAGGGTATCTCACGAATTGCATTTTTAGCTTTTATTATAGCATTTTTAGTGTGCAATGCATTTTTGCTAACTACGGCACTAGCCAAGAATAACGTGAACACAACAGCAGATGTATATTTTTCAACACAAATTAAAGATGCAACCAACAAATCTGTTGGCGCTATTGTAGAATTAGAAAACATTGAAACGAATATAAGAACGGGTGAAATTACAACTACAGAAACAAATGATTTGAAAATTGAAAAGGGACATTATAAAATAAAAATTCGACCTACAAGAGGGCCAATTAAAGAGCTTAACTTTTATTCGGCAGAAATACATTCTGATATTTCGCAATTTATTAGAATTGATGATGTGCCTGAAAATGCCATGCCAGGAGCTGTTGAGATTTATGCCATTGACCCAACAACACTCAATTTCACAGAAGCGACTGTAACCGTAACAGCGAAAGGCGACGAGCTTTGGAAATGCAAAGATTGGGACTTTGAAGCACGAAGTTGCAAGGGTATGTGGAATTATTTAATGAACATCGTACCAGGACAAGATTACAGCTTTATCTTAACGCCTGAAGACCCTGCCTATGTTGAAATGCCAATAACCGGATGTGCAGCAGAAAACAACACACCTGCAAATACTTTTAACATTTCATGCACTCCTGCAAATGGTAGCGCGCTTCTTGCAGATGACACAAGTATAGAAAATCATACTTGGAGCAGAGCAGGTGGTGTTACATATTACGGAGGTGTGAGAATAAATGCAACCAACACAAGCATCACAAACTGTGACCAAATAATCAAAGTAGAAATTTGCTATAAATGGTGGCGGGAGGGTTCAGGAACTCCAAATTCTTGCGACATTTCTGTAGATGCAAACAATGGCGCAAGTTATACTGCTGTAAACACGACTTGCCCTGGAACGAGCGAGCCGGCAAGTGTAATATGCCAAGATGTTACTGCCAATGAAAGCTGGCAGTGCAGCAATTTCTTTGGGGCCAGTGCATCAGGAGCTATCGCAAAATCCGAAATCTCAAGAACCTCAAACCCGGCACAGAGCGGTAATGGTATCTGGGATGTTCTAAGATTTAATGTTACTTACAACACAAAACCCACTCATACAACCCCGATACTGAATTCAACAACAGGCAATAATTACACAAGCGATAATTTGACTTGTTACAATCAAAGCACAAGTGATGCTAATGGCGATACCGTCAAGAATATTTACAATTTCTATAAGAATGCCACTAGCGTTATGGTATTAAACATGCCGTTCGAGGGTGGAGGCAATTCAACATTCATTAGAGACTATTCTGGTTATGGCAATAATGCTACTTTTGCAAATGCAACATTTAACAGAACAGGCGGCTATGATGGCCGAGGCGCTTATGAATTTAACAGAAATTCTTGGATTTACATTCCTGACAGCACATCGCTGAATATAACAGAGAATATAACTATAATGGCTTGGATTAAAACAAGAAACGTATCTCACAATCTTCAATATATTGTGGAGAAAGGTTATAATGACATAGATAACTACGCACTATATCTTGCTCTTAATCAGCTCGCCTTTGAATACAATTCGAGCAACACTTATCAATCAGTCACTACAACCACTGCAAATCTTGTTGCTAACACATGGTATCATGTGGCTGTCACAACAAATGGGACAGCATTGAAATTCTACTTGAACGGGAATAATATTGAAAATTTCACGCTCACAAATCCTATTTCGCCTAAACCATATGCTCTTATGATAGGCGCTCAAAACAAGTCTACGGGTGCATATCCATTCAATGGCACAATTGACGAAGTAATGATTTTAAATTCAACACTGACACCAGAACAAATCAAGGCGATTTATCAGAACAAAACAAACACTATAGTATCGCAAGAACTCGCAGCGGGGCAGAACTGGACTTGTCAAGTAACACCAAATGATGGTTACATTGACGGCTCAACTTTAACTTCAAATTGGCTTGTAATAAAAGCAATTACTGACAATTATCCCACAGCACTTCTTATAGCTCCGTTAAACGCTTCAATAGATGTTGATGGCGACGTTAGTTTCACCTGCAATGCATCAGACGACTTTCAGCTAAGCAATATAACCTTTTATTGGAACTATAGCGGTTCGTGGCAGGCTAACGGCACAGCTGTTGTTTCAGGCACGAATAACTCCACAACTTTTGAGAGAACAAACTTAAACGACGGTACGATATTATGGAACTGCCGAGCCTGTGACAATGCTTCACAATGCTCTTTTGCTCCTGCAAACTGGACTGTAACTGTTAATAAAACTTTACAGAATCAACCACCCAAAATAACTCTTAATTTGCCAGCCAACAACACAATATTCAACAATACACAAGACATAAACTTCAACTTCACAGCAATAGATGACTATAACTCATTACTAATTTGTTCAATTTACCTTGACAATGTTTTAAATGCAACAAACAACTCTGTACAAAATAACACGCTAACAAACTTCTTAATCACAGGGATAAGTTACGGCAACCACAATTGGAGCATAAACTGTAGTGACGGTGAACTAAGCAATGTTTCTGAAACAAGATTCTTTAGCATTGCTGATACGATTGGTCCATCAATCGTGTTCGTTCCACCAACTCCAGGTAACAATACTGTGCTAAGTCGAGATTGGACAACAATCAATGCAAGCGTGTCAGACACTGTCAGCAATATCAGCACATGCATCCTTGAATGGAATGGCTCAAATGAAAGTATGACAAAAGTCGGCTCAGGAACAAATGTAATTTGTTATACTAACAAGACAGGCTTAACAGGAAATACAAACTACACTTACAAAGTTTATGCAAACGACACAAGCAACAACTGGAATGTTTCTGAAACAAGAAATGTGTTCATAGGAACACCTCCAAAAGTTGTAATTCTCCATCCTTCACCGGGAGAAGTGTTTGATGAGAATTCTGTTGTGGTACTCGTTGCGAATATTACAGACCCAGATGGCTTGAACCTGACAGTTGCAGAAGTAACCTTACCAAACTCTTCGAAGCAGAATGTCACTCTCTACATTCCGCCGAATGCTGACAATTTTGATGAAAATACGGTTGGAATCGCATGGACAAAAGAAAACTATACAGAAGCAAACCAGACATGTGTCGCGGATATAGACACAACAGTTCAAGATAAGGCATTTACATCAATAAGCGGAGATGGCTCACCACTGACAGATACATACTGTGGACTTGTTTCGATGTACCCTGTTTGTAAAAATTTTGACATGAACGTCTCTTTCAACATCACTCATGAAGAAGGTATAGACTATGCGATGCTGTTCAGCCTCATAGAAAAACCATCATTACCTAGCTCTTCAAAGATTATCTTCATGTCAATAGGAAATTGGACAGGCTATGGTAGAACATATGACGTTTTCATAAACGATGGCAACATTTCAGATTACGTTTCAGAAAGACCAACGAATGACACGTATGGTAAATTCAGAATTAAAAGAGAGGGTAACAATTTTACATTCTATACATGGAATAATACTGCGAATGAATGGTACGAGGAAGTACGTGTCGATAATGTAAACATATCTTGTGCCTTGTTTATCAATCTTGAATCAGAAACAGCACAAACAGGGTGGGGAAGCATAAATGTCACATGGGACAACTTGACTATAAGCGCCCCTGAATTGTATGAAGGAGTGTTCTCGAACACTTCAGCTAGCGGCATCTACAATGTAACCTTCTTTGCGAGAGACAATTATACTGCAATAAATGACACGGAACAGACATACTTTAATATCACAGAAATAAATGATGCTCCGTCCGTACCTTACATTTTATCACCAGCTCCTAATTTAGTTATTGAAAATATTGTGCAAATCCAATGGAGCAATGTTTTTGATGAAGAAAACGACAGCCTGCAATTTAATATCACTTTGCTCAATCCCAACTACAGCGAGAATGCAACAATAGTCACGAATTACGGCAATGCGAGCACAACAAGCTATAATTGGGACACAACGCTGTTCCAAGACGGCAACTATTCCTTGAAACTTGTTGTGTTCGAAAACGAAACAGCTGAAAGATTATCCTCTTATAGCATTATGACAGGCACATTCGCGATAGACAACACTCCGCCAGTAATAGAATTTGTTTCCCCAACTGAAACGAGCGGTAGCACGATAAATAGAAACTACATACAAATTAATGTCACAGCATCTGACTTGTATTTCGATTATGTAGAAGTATTTTTGTACAATTCCACAGGCTTGTTAAACCAGACAATTAACACAACTTCACCTTATTTTGTAAATTTTACCAATTTGCCCGATGGGCTATATTATTTCAATGCGACCGCTTATGATGCTGCAGGCAATTCAAATAGCACAGAAACGCGAAATGTAACAATAGCTGCCCCAGATACAAGTCCACCAGTTGTGAATTTGCTATCACCGACAGCAAGCACCTACAGCTCCACGGCTGTGCCACTAAGCTGGACGACCAGCAAACCGACAGCCTGGTGTGGTTACTCTCTGAATGGTGGCGCAAACATCACAGTCAGCACAAACACAACCATAACAGCGGCCGAAGGCACCAACACCCTGATACTTTACTGTAACGACAGTGTTGGTAGGATGGGCAGTAACAATGTCACATTCACTGTCTCTATTCCAGCACCACCTATGCCTTGGATAGGCACACCATACACACCTGCAGTCCCACCTTCTCAATTTGTATTTCCGTTGATAACGCCCGAGAAGCCAGCGGTCTTCCAGCCTGCTATCCCCGGTTTAGACACCTTTAGCGTCTACAGCAATCGGGCTATCGCTAATGTCAGCATAAATGTGAGCGCAATTAAATGCCCAGACATCAATACAACGCGGCCAATCTATCTGTGCTTTGATGTCAACAGCAACATGAACGAGTCGGACATAAACCGTACCGAGATGGCCTATTGTGTAAATGAAAGTTGGATTGCTGCCCACAATGTCAGCTCAACCGTAATGGTGAGGCTGACAGCCGCAGGCTGGCAGTCGCTGCTGACGCTCCTCCTCAAAAAGCAAGACAATGAGACATGCTTTGTTGCGACGGGCAGTGGTTTTTCGTACTTCGCGATACTTGGTCTGACAATTCCACAGGTATGTGTACCACTGACAAAACAGTGTGCAGGTAAAGTGCTGCAGGTCTGTAATATTGAGGGTACGGGATGGACGGACTTGGAGACATGCGAATATGGTTGCAGCAACATATCATTGAAATGTAACCCCGCACCGGAATGCACAAGCGGACAAACTAGATGTATAGGGAACACTATACAGCTGTGTGTGGATGGCAAATGGACGGACAAGAAGGTTTGCGAGTGGCGCTGTATTGACGGCGTCTGCTCCGAGGTTGTAGTCGAAACGAACTGGAGCTGGCTTGTAGTATTAGCAATCGTAGTTATACTTTACGTGCTTTGGCGGCAGGGCAGACGATGGCGACTAAAGATGGCCATAAAGCGCGAACTCAAGGAAAAACCCAAGATAAGAAAATTGAAAGTGACTGTTCACAGATAGTTTTTATAAGCCTAAAATACGAAATTCTGAAAGGTGTTTCTATATGTTCGGGGATAAAGTAGTGGAGCTATCCGAACTTAAAAAGAAGATTGATGCACTCGAGACTGCCGTCGTTGACCTTAAGGCACGTATCGTTGCGCTCAGGAATGAAACACACAAGGCAATCAAGGAACAGCATGGGCTGATCGTCAGTGATTTGGCGCAAAACAGAAAGGAGACAGGTGAATTCAAGAAAGCTTTAATAGATAGCACACGTGAGTTGCTAGCCGAAATCGAACTCAAGCATACGGCAGCGATACGGCGGGAAATGGCTCGAATAGAGACAAAGGCCGCCTCGCTCCTAAAATCCGAGCTTGCGAGAACGAAGAGCGCCGAGTTCAAGCGCTACGTTGCAGCAGAGGTTTCACGGCTCGAGAAACGTCTAACGGTTCTAAACGAAGTGTTACGTACCAAGGTTGCCTCAACTGAACTGGTACAGAAGAAGCTGGATGACGCTGAGAAGCACCTCTCAGATAGAATAGCAGCGCAGGTTAGTAAGGAAATCGAGAGGTTCAGAACAGAAATTGCGAAGGAGAAGCTTGTGGAGATTATCAAATCTGTCCGCGAGGAGCTAAAGGGTGTGATGGCAGAGCGCAAGAACGCCCAAAAGACCATCGCTGATATTATCAACACTATAGAAGAACTGCGTGAGGATATGGACAATATGCGTCAAGAGGTAAAACAGGAGATAATGTCCACTGCTCGAAGGCTAATGGACGATGAAGACAGCGACATAGCAGCTGTTATTGGTCAGATTGGCGAGCTGAAGTCGACCATCAAAAAACTGAAGAAGGTGTCTGGTAGTGAAAATAGCCGTGGAAAATAAAAAGGCAAACCCTGTATTACGACGCGATGAAATTTTAGTAAGCATTGATTATCAGGGCGGGCCGACACCATCCATCGCGAGTTTGCGAACGGAGCTTGCCAAGGTTTTGGGCGTCACCGAGGATCGCATAGAGATTGCAAAATTGCTTTCCGCCACAGGCCGCCCCGCTGGCACTGCATGGGTGCGTGTCTGGGAGACTGCAGAGCTCGTGCCAAAGCCTAAGGTAAAGAAGAAGGCAGAAGAGAAGAAATAGAAAAGGATAAATATCTCCTAAATTCTGGTAATGCTATGGCAGGAGAGAAGAAACCCAAAAGCAAGTCCAAGCACAGGAATGTGCAGATATGGAAGAAATACAAGGACGGAAAGTTCTTAGGCAAATGGTGTCCGCGCTGCGGTCCAGGAGTAGTTTTGGCCCAGCACAGCAGCCGTGTGACATGCGGCCGCTGTCACTATTCCGAGATACAGAAGAAATAAGTGGCTTTGCGTCGCTTTCTAAACCATGATATGTTTAGGTATAGAATCAACCGCGCACACGTTCGGTGCCGGCATAGTCACGGACAGCGGAAAGATTCTTGCTAACATCAAAGACATTTATGTGCCCAAGAAGGGCGGCATCCATCCGCGCGAGGCTGCTGAACATCACACTCAAGCGTGCGGAACAGTTTTGCAAGATGCGCTGACCACGGCCAAAATAAAATTATCGGATATAAACCTTGTAACCTTTTCACAGGGGCCTGGCCTCCCACCATGCCTGCGCATCGGGGCAGTGTTCGCACGCACACTCGGTTTGCGCCTCGGCATCCCAATAATAGGCGTTAACCACTGTGTTGCACATATCGAGATAGGCAACCTCACCACAGGGCTGTCAGATCCCGTAACGCTCTATGTGAGCGGCGGCAACACGCAGGTTATTGCCTTTACTGAAGGCCGCTATCGCATTTTTGGCGAGACGCTTGACAACGGCATAGGTAATATATTGGACCAGTTCGCTCGCGCAGCCGGGTTGCCACACCCTGGCGGGCCGAAGATTGAGCAACTAGCCCAGAAAGGCTCCTATATTATATTGCCATATGTGGTCAAAGGTATGGACTTGTCCTTCGGGGGCATACTTTCTGAGGCTGTGCGAAAATTTGTAGCTGGTGAAAAAATAGAAAACATCTGCTACTCGCTACAGGAGAACTGTTTTGCCATGTTAACCGAGGTGGTGGAACGGGCTGTTGCGCATACGGACAAAACAGAAGTATTGCTCACGGGTGGTGTTGCGGCAAACAAGCGTTTACAGGAGATGCTACGAATTATGTGTGCTGAGCGCGGAGTAAAATTCGCGGTCGTGCCGGCCGAGTTCGCTGGTGACAACGGCGCGATGATAGCGTGGACCGGTCTGCTCGCATATAAGGCTGGTCAAAGACAAACAATTGCCAATACACAAATTCGGCCGAAATGGCGGACAGACGAAGTGGATGTAGCGTGGAAGGTTTAAAAACTTTCCTTACTAATCGATTATTATGGCGCTTGAGGAACTGGTGTTGCAGGCTGCTCAGTTGCTTGCGTTGCTGGTGGGTATACTAGTAGGAGAGGCGCTAACGTACCGCGCTTTCGGTAGGCCGAAACCTGCACTGGTGCTGATCGATATTGTATTGTTTGTTGCGCTGATAACACTCATTTATAACTTTCTCACCATTACGCAACTAGGCCCTGCTTTATATCTTGCGAACTTTTTCATAGGCATGCTCGTCATAACAGTGATGCGTACAACCGAGGCAGGGTTAGGTATGACCGAGCAGTTGCCAACAGGCACTCAAACAAGGCTTGCTGTTACAGTCGTTCGCGCGCTGGCGAAATATGGTCTAGATGCCGAAGAGATACGGGGCGTGCTTGGAAGCGCAGGATTCTCACCAAGGGTCGTTAGCAAGCTCGATATTGAGCGCGAGGTGCCAGTCTACCTGCCCAAGCTCGTCAAGATGAGGTCGGACATTGAGGAAATAAAGAATTCTATGGCCGAGATGACGGCTACCCTTCGGCAATACAGTACGAAGTTCAAACCCGTCGAACTGGTTGTGCCGCAGCCAAAACAACCTGATACTGATGCTGTCTAACAGGCAGCAGCAGGTGGTAACTTCTTCCAAGCCGGCCATATCCCCAGCGTGGGTGGATTATAAGATATGCTATAGTTGCAGGCCGGAGTGAAGTCGAATGTCACAAGCGATATATACTTTGCACAGACGTCGGCCTGAGCATTCCAAACCCATAACTGGTTGGTATAACTTGCAAAGAAGATGTAATTGTAGCCGGGTTTGACGGTTGCATTAAGCACATGACCAATTGCAGTTTCCATATCCGATCTGCTGATGCTGGCGTTGCAGAAATAAACATTGAGTGCATCCGCGAGCGTCATGTTGAGACTGTTCGGCCAGCTACCAATGCTTTCGTTTGTCCAGCTCATTGTGGTCAGCAGCATACTCTCAGCATATTGGCTCTCGGTCGCAACGACCTGCGCGCGGCTGCTGCTGTCCGCGAAGTGTATGCTGACCGCAAGCGCGCCCGTTATTGCGAAAGCAAATATCAGCACGTCAATCAGGCTAACCTGTCCCCTCATCTTAACCACCAACTCTGACATCAATGCGGCCTGTATGGTCTCCAATGAGTACAGCCATCGAACCCACAGCCACGCTTGTGGCGTTGCTGATGCTGCCTCCTGTCCACGTGCTCCCATTGACGGTATCTGTTATGTTTATCACAACATTGCTCAGATTTTGATAAGCAACCAGAACAGCGGACGGATCTCTGATGTTCCCTGAGTTCTCGTAGAATATATGTCCGGCAAGGCCGGTCGCAGCACGCTGAATTTCAATGAATCTGATTTCTGACAGATATTTGGAATAACTCATGTAGACAGAGGTGATAAGGATGAATATCAAAAATATTACGAACAAGGCTGTCAACAGGTCCTCGCCAACGACACCCTTACTGTGCAGTAACATATATTACACCGTCCTTGTTCTCTATGAGCAGGCTACTCGCGTCTGTGAGTTCTACCGGGTTAGCGGTTGCCACGAACCATCGTTCAATATCATTCAGTTTCAGGCTATGTTTGGACACGGACACGTTGAATGTGGATGCCATTGTGTATGATACCGAAACGTTCCGTTCGACAGCATCCACGAGCCGCGCGATGTCATTGGCTGTCACGACCTTCGTGCTGTATGCCAAGAAGCCTGTTTCCATAGTGTAGAAGGCAAGTAGAATAGTCAGTGCGCCTACCACAAATATTAACAGACCCGTGCGTGATGCGAACCAGTCTATCATGCACAAAACCTCAAGTTTTGCATAGGCTGTTTAACGAAGTCAAACATTATGTACAACCACCGGGTATTGTCCTTTCAATACGGATCGTCCGATTGATACTAGCAGCTCCTGAGTTCCTAAGATATTCCTCGAGCCATACTACAGTGTGAGTGATATCACCTGGCAGCACACTGACGTTGCCGACGTGTCCAGCCGCAGTCATGTTGCCCTGTATGGCAATCTGCATCTCTGAGCAGTTGGACGAATTGGCCATCAGCGCAAAATACATGAGCGAGCTGCTCGCATCAAGGTGTCTCTCGAGCGCTTCTGCGGCAAGCTTGCGGGCAGCGCTTTCTGCAGCTATGCCGGCTGCCAGTTGCTTGTCAACTGACGCAAAAGTTATTACCATAAGTCCAACTATCAGAAAAAGGCCGACAAACAAAACGGGTGTGACAACAAATCCTTTCAATTTACCACCTACCAGTATTAATTTAAATGTTTTTATTTTTAATATTTAAATATGTCTGAGCGAGAGCAGGACACCCGAAAGCCGACCGATTTTAAAGTCCGTTATAAGTGGTCGGACATGGGCGGGTTGCGGATTCTTAACATCGACACACCTGAAACGCTTGCTGTACCAGGGCTGCGTGCAGCAGTCCTGCGCCTGCTTGCGGGTTTGTCTACAGATATGTTGATATTAAAGGGCGCAGTACAAAACGTTTATACAGGCCAGCAACTGGCTGCAATGACCGAGCTTGCAGCCGTTCTGAAGACTGTGCCCGAACTCTGTGAGATTTGTAGAAAACGGCTCGTTAATCATTGGGCAGACCCTTTGGGCTTTTATTATATACTATCTGATTTAGATTGCAAGGTCTGTGCTGAGCTGATACATCAGACAAAACAAAGACTGAAAAATACAGCCTTCATCAGAGCAGCGATTGCGATTGCAGACAAGACTGCTGCTTATGATAGGCTCATGAAGCCTCTCATGCTTCCGAGCCTGCTCCCAGCCACTATGATATCGCAAGAACCGGATACGATGGCATTGGAATCCTACAATATAGCTGACGTCCAGGTTACGATACATCCACACAATGTCCGGCCTGATATGGTGTATTTCGTATCCTTTCCCGAGCTATCTCTAAACAGCCAGGAGGTTGCCGCTCTTGATGCAGCTTTCAAGCAGCTGTGTGCGGCGAGACCGAAGGGCGGCTTCGAGCCGGACAGAATACGTAGCGAACTCTTGACAATGACATCTGATATCCTTGCGCGCTCAGGCGTTGACGTTGCCAAGTTGCAGACCATACTGATGCGCCACACAGCCGGTTACGGCGTGCTCGAGCCGTTGTTGCTGGACGAGTCTCTGCAGGATATCTATGTCGATTCGGGCTCTGGACAGGTACATGTTGTGCACAGCAGATGGGGCGAATGCCTCACAAACATAATCATGGGCGAGGTCGAGCTCGAGAAGCTGGCTACACGTCTGCGTGCGATATCCGGCAGGCCACTGGACGCTTCTTCGCCTGTCCTCCATGCCGAACTTGAGGATTTAGGCATACGGGTCTGTGGGGTATGCCAACCTTCGACCTATCGTGGCATGGGTTTTGCTTTCCGTCGTAGGAAGTCAAGCCCATGGACGCTCGCTGAGTTCATACAAGCAGGCATGTTGGATTCGCAGACGGCTGGATTACTGAGCTTCTTGATAGACGGTCAGAGTTCGTTGCTGGTGACAGGCCCACGCGCTTCTGGCAAGACTAGCTTGCTGACCGCGCTTCTGCTTGAGATACCACAGAGCACACGCATCATACTGATAGAGGACACACCAGAGATACCAGTCGCTATTCTGCGCAAACTGGGTTTCAAAATCGAGCATTTGAGGACCGAGGCATGGGCAAAAGGATTTGAGCTGTCTACGGAGGACGCACTCCGCACCTCGTTGCGTCTCGGCGAGTCCACACTCGTAATAGGCGAGGTTCGCGGTCCTGAGGCAAAGGCCTTGTTCGAGGCTATGCGCGTTGGTGCAGCAGGCAATGTCGTTTTAGGAACAATACACAGCAGTTCAGCGTTCGATACGTGGGACCGTGTTGTCAACGATCTCGGTGTGCCAGCGAGCTCGTTCAAGGCTGTGGATATCATACTCACCACGGGCAGCATCAGATACGGGGACGATGTCCGCCGCCACAGGCGCCTGCTGACGGTCACAGAGATCGGGAAGGACTGGCGTGGCGAGCCGGGAAAGACAAGCTTTCGTGACATAGTCAATTATGTTAGGAAGGACAACAGATGGAGGTCGAACCTGAAACTTTCGCAGACAATAAAGAAAATAGCTGATGTGAAAGGCCTGAGTATGGCTAAGGCGCTCGAGAACATAAGATACCGCGGAATGGTGAAGCAGGCGCTCGTTGACCTTGCAGAAAAAAGGCCGGAGAGCACGAGCGCGAGCTTTTTTGTGGCTGCAAACAATCGGTGGCTGAGGCTCGCGGCTACCACCACGGACTACAGGAAGGCATATAAAGAGTGGGCTGCCTGGCTGGCAGGTGCGGCCAAATGATAGCGGTTGATAAGCTGTTTATTGCCTTCTGTAGATTGACAGGACGCTGGCTGGCCGCGCCCGCGAGCAAGGAGCTTCAAAGAGCTGTGAGGCTGCTGAAATGGGACCTTAAGCCCGAATACATCGTCGGTGCAGCAAAGTTCGCAATGATAGTTATAGCGGTCGTCCTCTCCACGCTCACTGTTCTCGCTTTCATATTCAACACCAACCCGCTCATGTTTGCAGTAACGATACCGCTATCCATCCTAATTTTTTATGTGATATCGGAATGGCCTAAAAACCTTGCCCGCGACAAGGCGGTTGCAGCGCTTGGCTGGGCGCCACAAGTGGTCGCAGCAATTGCAATTCCGCTGAAGCAGAACCCGAACCTTGAGGCTGCTCTAGCGTTTGCTGCCGAGTATGGGGAAGGTGAACTTATTGAGGATTTTAGGAAGCTCGTATGGGCAGGCTGGACAGGCAAGGTGTCAAACCTACACAAAGGCATTTTGCTGATTGCCAAGAAATGGGGCCATTTTTCTCAGGGATTCAGCCGTGGTTTACACATGATAGCGGCGAGCTTCCATGAAATCGATCTGAGGCGCAAGGCTGCTGCGCTCGACGGCGCTGTCAGCGTCGTGCTCGAAGATGTTGTTAGCAGGATGCGCGAATACGCTCAGGGCCTTCATATCCCTACTTTGTTGCTGTTCAGTCTTGGAACGATATTGCCGTTAATGGTTGTATCGTTGTTCCCGCTGGTCGCGTTCTTCGGCATGGATGTGCCGCCAGCTGCGATAGCGGCCTTTCTCGCGCTTTCAGTCATCGCCAGTTATGTTTACTCGAACAACATATTGCGGACAAGGCCGCCCACGTTTTCCCAGCCTGTTGTTCGGAGCGACGTACCTGAAGGTTATATGATATTCGGCAAGCGCACAGTCCAGGCGGCACCGCTTGCGGCCTGCGCGGCTCTTCTTATATCGGCGCCAGGTATATTTTACCTGCTCAGTGAAGTAGGTATAGTGCCTGTCGGGCCGCTGGGCTTTGTGGCTGGCATAGGCACGATAATAGTGCTTTGGGGCATTGCAATTGGGACAGCAATATATTTCTGGGGCACGGTGCGCCACAAGGTGGCTGCGCGCCAAAGGATAAAGGCTGCGGAGGAACAGTTCGTAGACAGTCTCTATCATATTCGCAACCGCCTGTCCGACGGCCGGCCTGTAGAGGATGCAATAGAATTTGCTGGCCGCATGTCCGGCGGTCCCGAGGCGGCAGCAATACTTTCTGACATATCGGGTCGCATGCGACGACTCTCACTACCGCTCGAGACAGCCATCGAGCAGGCGGATGTTCAGTCGAACCTTATAATGTCTATACTTAGACTGCTGACAGTATCACTCAAGAAAGGCGTCGCAGCTGCAGCCCAGACAGCCACGTTAGCGTTCAACTATATAAACAAGATTCGCAAGGTGGAACGTGGGTTGATAATGATGTTGAACAAGAATCTTTCCATGATGCGCGCAACGGCCATGTTCTTCGCGCCAGTTGTGTGCGCCATGATAGTGGTCATGTTCCAGCTGATAACAGCAACGGTCGCGAATACACAGCACCGCTTTACTGAGACAGGCTACTCGGGATTTGCAGCCGGCATGCTTGGCACACCCTCTGTAAGTCCTGAGGTGTTGCAGCTCATTGTCGGGTTGTATGCACTCGGCCTCACAGCTGTGCTCGTGCGCTTTGTCAGCCGGATCGCTTTGGGCCCAGACCGTATAGGTCTGCGAATGGACTTGGCCAAGGCGCTACCTGCCACAATGATCATGTTCACGATAACATTATTAATTGCCCGCACGTTATTGCTTAGCGGAGGGGTGACATGAAAGGCATTGAAGGACTGCCGCTGCGTTATATTTTATTGTTATTGATCGCAGCCGTTGTGCTAGTAGCTGTGTTAAGTATCACTGGTATGCTGACGACAAGCGCCACCTCTGCTACTCAAACCGCTAACAGCTCCCTGCTGGATGTGCTCAGTAAAAGCATAGGCAACGTGCTGGTCCAGAATCCAAGTCCTTAGAAACCTTTTTATATGTCAGGAACAAACTAAAAGAAGGTGATTGATTGAAAGGCATTGAAGCATTGCCCCTCAAATACATCGTGCTGGTGCTTGTGGCAGCGATAATAATTGCTGCTGTGCTGGCCGTTGTGACGGGTTGGACTGGGACTGCGCAGACCGGTGCCGAGAAACTGACTGGTGCAACAGGGCTCGGTTTGAACAAGTCCGCCTGCGACACACTGAACTCGACGGGCATCAACTGCATGTGGAACGGCACATACTGCGTGAACACAACACCTGACGTTAAGTGTGATTAGCGGCGTTTTGTATGCGCGGCATAGAGACGATGCCGATACAGACGCTGCTAACCGTTATTATTGTTTTTTTGGTTGCTTCTGTCGGTTTCTGGCAGCTCACTGTTTGGGCTAACTTCAAGGCAGTTAAGGACTTCAAGGAGGGCACAGTTAGTGTCTGGACTACTATGCGGTCGCTGCAGTCAGCCGGCGACAAGGGTTCATTCACAACAATCTGGTTGACTGTGCCGAGCTGTTGCGCTCTAAATATATCTATCGATGATGATCAACTTGTTGCAATCCTACCCAATGAGACATGGACCGTGAACACGACCGCAGACATTACAACAGTTATTCAAAACGACACTACCACGCCATACACGTCCGGTTCGGTCACCTTCGGACCAGGTAGCTACGAGCTGCGTCTTTATTATGGCCCGCTAGCCCAGAACAAGAGCTGGACAATCGCGTTCGAGTGATTTTTATTTCTTTTTGAACAGATTTTTGAAGAAATCTTTTATACTTGTGACAGCTTTCTTGATAACAGTGGCACCTTTGTTGACAAAATCCTTGATACCGCTAACAGCCTTTTTGGTTTTATCCTTCACTTTTTTGGTAAATTCTTTGGAGGTTGGCTTCTTTGAACCCGATGAAGTTGTCTTCTTAAAGTCCCAACTGCTATGTTTCTTGCCTTTACTCTCGCCTTTTCTGTTTATGAGCGCGAAGGGTGCAAGAAGAGGCAGTGGCCACTTTCGTCCAAGGTTCTTAAGAGCAATATTGTCAATACTTCTGGCCAGACGCTGGAAGTCCTTGCCTTTCCTGCTGCCAAAGGTGGTAATCAAATTCATGGTTCTCTCAAAACTTTTGCTGCTTCTGTTGAGTATTCTGAGTAAATTGTTATAACCTTTGTAACGTATGGCTGCCACTAAATCTGCGAGATCTTCAGAAATCTGTGTGGTTCGAATTATTTCGTTTATCGTACTCTTCTTAGGCAAAAACCCGAACGTTTTCTTCCAAAATTGCTTGCTTTCAACCATGGCAGCATGTAGAGCTTCATGTTTCGTAACATATTTAACAACATCATTAATTTTCAAGCCTGCACGTTTAGCCCATTCACTAATCTCAGACATAAAGATATTAACTTCGGTGGCGAACGATTTACCAAATACCAATTTTCTAACGTCAGTGTTAAAGATCGTTTCGCCCAATATATTTTTAGGACCACTCTTTAGCACAGAGTATTTTTTGATATTCTTACCAAAATCAGGAAATTCTTTAAAAGCAGATTTGAGGATAGTGACTGCGTCCTTGAAACTAAATTTACCCGCTTGTTTGATGCCGAACTTGATACCTTGCTTTCCTAATTGTCCAATTCCTTTTCCGAAACCTGCGGGTATGAACGCGAGCGGCGAAAGAACAAAACGCAAATAATCATCCGTATCAGCTGTATTAGCCCTCATCCTCGAAGTGGAGACAGCAATGTCCACTACACCGCTGGCTGCGCTCATTGTGAAGCCACTAACAATCATCGCGGCCCCCGCAGGCGCACCAAAGCCCGTGAGCATGAGCAAGGCGCCCCCAATCACCACCCCGAGGCTTGTCCAACCCACAGCATCGCTGACTTTCTTTATGGCGTTGCTGTTTCTAATGATCCAGCTTTGGGTAGTGTTTCCAGTTACATTGCTAGTTCCGTTTTGTCCACCAGTCGATTGACCGCTTGAGCCGCTGGGCGGCAGACTGCTATCATATAGCGCCTGTTTCAATTTTGCCGCAAAACCTTCGCTGACAAGGATAGGCCCATTTGGAGTGTTAAGCATTACGCCGTACGTGCCCTGTGTCTTGTTTGTTGATGAACTAAGCAAGGCCGCCTTAGCCTGCTCCTTAGCCTTCTTTCTGGCGGCCTCCTCTGCAAGCTTTCTGTTCAGTTCTATCGCAGCATAGGCACCAGCCGTAACAGTAATAGTTGTGGCTGCAACAATCGGTCCTAAGGGTATTGGAGGGACTTGGATGCCAACTGGTATTGAAGACATTGTTGTCTGCTCACCGCTGCCGCCTGCCATAACGAATGGATAATCAACCGTCCTTGCGACCATGGCATTCGCACTAAGCTTGACTATTCCTACCGATTCTGAGCTGATGGCAATCGCTAGTCGGCAACCTTCCATGCAGTTGTTGACAGAAAGTTGCTTGCTGACTTCTCCTTGTAGTTCTCCATCAAGCTGCCAGTCTGCAGTCCCGTCAGCACCGATATCGACAGCTAGGCCACTTGGATATGCGCCATTCAATCGCAATTTCAAGACGGCCTTTTTTAGATACATGTTATGGTTACGATGATAGATGGTGGCGAACGAAAATACATTGATGCCGTCCTTGAACGCAGAAGGTTTTATCTCGATGGTATGTATCGAAAAAGGATCATCATTATAATAGCCCGCGTTTCCCGCCTGACCGAAGGTGCAGTTCTGCCGCTCTTGGTCGTACCACTCACCAACGCATTGGGAGTCAGCACACATGTGCTCATAGCATTCCCACTTGTAATCGAATTTGTGCTGCCCGGTCGCATCATAGAACTTGCAGTACGTCTTGCCCACGCAGCCATATTTGCATGTATAATAATCTATTTCGTAATACTTGGCGGCCGTCTTATTGTTGTAATATGTGTCCCAGCACCATTTCTCGCACGCTTGCTCTGTCCTGCTTGGAATAGAACCAGCACACTTGAGCTCAGAGATTGGCACAACCTCTGTGTCCGAACAAGCCCGAACAAAGCTCGAGCTGCAGTTGCGGTTGATGTAATAAAGTATCGGGCCACCATTGTCAGCCGTGCCACTGACCACGAGCTTTGCACTGCTTATGTCTTCAGCCTTGATACCTAGATTAACCTTAAAATCCACGAAATCGCAGCGCTTACTCCAGCTCCGACCGTATTTCTCTGTTTCACAATAGTTTGCTGTGCTAGTATAGCGCCATGGCAGCCTTTTTTTGCCATGGTACAGTATCAGTTCCAGGTCTGAGAGCTCGCTGCCGGAGATTGTTAGATTTATCACACTGGTTCCAGCTGGTAGATCCAGATAAGCGGTCTGGTTGCCAGGTGTTTTGAAAACAAGCTCTTCGGCAAAGGCAGGTAGAGCAAGAAAAGTAAGTGCAAAGGTCAGTGCTACAAACAGCGCCGCACCTCTTGCTCGGGCCATATACCAACCGTATAGTTAGTAGTTGTATTAAATATATAAGTTTAACAGTAAGTTTTTTATAACTATTGGCATCATTTCTTGTACATATGAACAAACCCGATTCTGCCCGACTTATTCGTCCTGCGGAGTGGCGGCGGTTGAAGCTCTTGGTTCCACAGCTCGTTTGTGAGCGGCGTATTAACGTATACTCTGATTTCGCTTTTCATGCACTGAACGTAGAAAACATCGAGCATATCCGGTTGCTGGTTGGTTTGGCCCGAGCAGGTTGCAGATTGGTTATGGTGCTGCGCGGTCTGAGTAGAAATGTACCATATCAGCCCCTGGCCACCAGTGGCGGAGTAGATGCCCTATATGGTGTCATGCGAAGGCTCGGCGTACC
>JAHLMS010000005.1 GCA_018920245.1 Candidatus Aenigmatarchaeota archaeon | reverse complement strand
GCGCCAGCCAGATGGCCAGTTTGGCTCGTAATACGGCGTGCGCGTGATATCCACGGGCGTTGTTGTGCTTGCCCAGCTGGTATCATTAAAGCCTTCAGTGTTCCAGCCTGGCGAATAGACCTCGGAAAAGCGCCAGGTCGTGATTTCCGTCTCGGCCCAAGCAGGTGTAGACAGCACAACAAGAGCGAGCACAAGCAACGGTAGCAGCTTGGACATCTAGCAAATATTTGATTGCACAACTTTATAAATCTTAGATGGGTATACGGCAGGCGACGAACGGAAAAATAACACCGGTATGCGGGTAAAAGGATTTAATCTAGACTGGATGCTGTTATGGCGGTCCACAAATCTTTAGAGCGATTAGTCGGCCAAGCCGTCTGAGTTTCTAAGAGCGATAATCAGCGATTACTTGAACTAAGACTTTTTATAGCAGCAGCACCATCCTATAAATTATGTATGGTTACTCAGAAGCTGCTGCGGCCGTGTTGCGCAAGGTAAAAGCTGGCATAGGCGACCGCGTGCGCATCCTTCGGGGTAGCACGGTCTACGAAGGCATACTTCTTCCTCGCCCCGAGGCAGGTGACCCTGACAACATTGTTCTCAAGCTAGATTCTGGCTACAACATCGGGATAAAATGCAAGGGTGCCAAGATTGAGCGCGTCCGTCATGAGGAAACAAAACCATCAGAACAGATAGGCCTCGAGAGATGGCGCGCAGGTCTGAAACGTGCACTTTCTTTTGATCCAGGCAAGCCAACAATAACAATCCTGCACACAGGCGGTACGATAGCGAGCCGTGTCGATTATCGAACAGGTGCGGTCGTTGCCGCGTTCACACCGGCTGACATCGTCGGCATGTTTCCGGAACTAACCTCGATAGCCAACATCCGGTCCCGCCTAATCCGCAACATGTGGTCGGATGACATGCGGTTTGGACATTACGCATTGATTGCAAAGGAGATAGCCAAAGAAATAAAGACCGGTGTCGATGGTATAATCCTGACACACGGCACGGACACGCTCCATTACACATCCGCCGCGCTTTCGTTTATCCTACAGAACCTGCCTGTTCCTGTGATACTTGTTGGCGCGCAGCGCTCATCGGACCGGCCTTCGAGTGATGCCGGCATGAATCTAATTTGCGCGGCCAATTTTATTGCAAAATCCGACTTCGCCGGTGTCGCGGTTTGCAGCCATGCAAGCAGCTCGGACACAACCTGCTGGATACTGCCACCGAACAAAATACGGAAGATGCACACAAGCCGGCGCGACACGTTCAGGCCTATCAACACAGAACCGATTGCGACGGTTGATTACAAGAGTGGGAAAATTGAGTTTGTAACATCTACGTATTTGAAAAAGGATAAGCTACGCAGACTCAAGGTCATGCCGAAGATGGAACCGCGCGTGGCGATACTTTACATCCACACAAATATGTTTCCTGAACAGTTTGACTTCTATCGGAAGGCAAAGTACAAAGGCCTTGTGCTCGCGGGCACAGGCCTGGGCCACATGCCGCTGCATGTGGTCGATGAGATTACAAAGATACATGCCAAAATCAGGAATGCTCTTCAAAAGCTCACAAAAACCTGTGTTGTCGTGATGGCGCCGCAAACAATACATGGCAGGATAAACATGAATGTCTACAACAAGGGCAGGGACCTGCTTGCACTTGGTATAATTCCGGCCGCCGACATGACGCCCGAAACAGCTTTTGTAAAGTTGGCATGGTTGCTTGGCAATTATCCGCGCATCCGTGTGGAGGGGCTGATGAGGAAGAATATTGCGGGCGAGATCAGCGAGCGGACGATAGGGGTTAATATATGACGCTTGATTATCCATCGCTCGGCTTCAAGGCCGGCATCGAAATTCATAATCGGCTGGCAACCAAACATAAACTGTTTTGCAATTGTCCGGCCAAGCCGCTGCCGCCCGGCGTTCAACCTTCTGCCTTACTCAGACGCAAGCTCCGCACCGTGCCGGGCGAGCTGGGCGAGGTCGATCCTGCTGCGCTGTATGAGTTTCTGCGCGGTAAGACGTTTGTCTATCAGGTTTATCCGAGCACGTGCGAGGTCGAGGCTGATGAGGAGCCGCCGCGGCCACTCAACCCTGAGGCACTCGAGCTGGGATTGGCTGTCGCTATGATGCTTAAATGTACTACGCCTGATGAAGTTCATGTTATGCGCAAGACCGTGATAGATGGTTCGAATACTTCTGGCTTCCAGCGCACGGCGCTTGTGGGCACAGACGGCCTTCTTATAACCAACCAAGGGCCTGTCAGGATTACGAATGTCTGTGTCGAAGAGGAGAGTGCAGGCATTGTGCAGCAAAAGGACGGTGAGATAGTCTACCGTTTGGACCGCCTCGGAATCCCGCTCATTGAGATTGGTACAGCAGCAGACGTAAAAAGCCCTGAGCATGCTCGGGAAATCGCCGAGAAACTGGGCATGCTTATCCGTTCGACAGGCAAGTCCCAAAGAGGCATAGGCTCGATAAGGCAGGATGTAAACGTTTCGATCGCCAAAGGCGCGCGAGTAGAAATCAAGGGCGTACAAGAACTCGAACTTATCGAAAAGGTGATAGAGACCGAGGTGCGCCGCCAGCTCGGCCTGCTCAAACTGAAGGAAGAACTTATAGCAAGGAATGCGGTCGTTTCGGATGTTGTTGATGTGACACAGACATTCAGCGCGACAAGGAACAAGATGATATCTTCTCAAATTGCAGCAGGAGGCCGTGTTTATGCCATCGGTATGTCCGGTTGGGCCGGATTGCTGGAGTATGAAATATGTCCGGGCCTGAGGTTCGGCGCCGAGTTGGCAGATATAGCCAAATCATACGGCGTGAAAGGGCTCATACATAGCGATGAGAACATATCGGGCTATGGCTTGGAGGCTGAGTTCGCAGAGCTGCTGAGCAAGATGAAGGCAGGTCCGCAAGATGCGTTGTTGATAATCGCAGGAAAGGCCGAGGCAGAGGCGGCCATAGAGGCTGTCCGTGACAGGTGCCTTCTGGCAGCAAAAGAAATTCCTAGTGAAACGCGCGCGGCTAACGCGGATGGCACGACTAGGTACATGCGGCCGTTGCCTGGCGCTGCACGTATGTATCCAGAGACCGATGTGCCGCCAATACCTCTGACAAAGGAGATAATAGCACAGATTAAGCTGCCGGAGACATGGGACGTGAAACGGGCACGCTATTCCAAGATATTATCAGCTGATTTGGTCGATACGGTGTTGCGTAGCGAGTGGCTCGACCTGTTTGAAATGTTTGCAAAATCCTACGATCCTGTTCTGGTCGCAACAACGCTAACATCCACGCTCAAGGATTTGAGGCGTCGCGGCCATCCCATCGAAGTTTTGACAGAGCAACATCTTTCCGATACATTCAAAGCAGTAAAGCAAGGCGTAATAGCAAAGGAGGCCATCCCTGTCGTGCTTGAGCGGTTGACCCATGAGCCAAACCTTATGGTCATCGAGGCTATTGCAAAAGCGGGCTTAGGCAGCATGTCGGATGCTGAGTTGCGCCATATAATTCGAGATGTGTTTGCAAAATATCCGAACCTTGTCAGTGAGCGCCGCGCCTCCGCTCTGATGGGCGAGATTATGGCGCGCGTGCGCGGCCGCGTGGACGGCAAGAAGGTCGCCGCAATGCTTGAGGCCGAGCTGGCAATGACTTAGTTATTCCAAAAATTCTACCGCATCAATTTCGCCGTCGCTGTCCATATCAATTCCATCGATAACACGAGCATGAACCTTCGGATTATACGAATTACCTTTGCACACCTCATCGAAGTGCTGCATTATAGCCAGAACAGCTGCCTTGGTGCCGAAGAAGCGCCTTCCAGCGATGACGAGTATGGCCTTGTTCTTGTCCCAAGGATTTTTCGTTTTGCAGATTATAGCATAGCTTTCCTCGGAATAGGTCTTGCCAGAAACCTCGGACTTGAGCTGTGTGAAATAGTTGTGGTTGTATTTTACGCGGACGAAATGTATGGGCAGTTTTGCGTTTACTTTGGCAGTGACAGCGTTCACGCCTGGGCCCCCGATAAGAATAAGATTGCGCTTCATGTCAACCTCACGCATATCTGTATCCAGTTTTATTGAGCTACTGGGCACAAAGTTAAGGAACGTGCCGAGGAACAATGCCAGGTCCGTGGCGTATAGACCATCATGACCCTTAGCCTTGTCGGGACCGTGCGGTTCAGGATTACCTATAACTATCAGTGCATCCAGACGACCGTTCTTGATAAATGGTTCGAGGTATTCCCTGTAGCTCTGTGGCATTGAAAATAGCTTGGTTGCTGGTTCCAGCTCTTTTAGTGTGATGGCGAATGCAGGCTCTACTATAGTGTAGATGTTCGCCAAAGCCCCTTGCTTAGTTTCCGTGCGCAACTTCTTCACGAGACCAGCTGCTTCTAAGCGCCTGATATGATAATAAATTTTCTGTTCATGCACCTTTAGCCTCTTGCCTAGTCCCTTGGGATAATCAGGTTTCTGTGCCAGTAGTTGCAATATCTTCCATGCCAACGGAGACACCGCCGCCTTCAGCTGTGTAGGCGTGAGCATCTTCACTGGCAGCATTGTGTTATTTCCGTCCTTGTTTTCGATTACCCACTGCATATTACCACTAAAATATTTTTTATAATGATATTAAAAATATTTTAGTAATACTTATATATAAATTTAACATATGTAAGGATGGGCCGCGGCAGGTGCAATCCTCAAGGAGGTGGTTCCAACATCCTTCGCGCACTGGAGGCCGCGGCACATTATGTGATATTATGAAAGAAATGGAGATATCAATTTTTCATATTCTCTACAAAAAATCAAAGACTACACACGAACTTGAGTATGAATTTGGTGACAAAACAAGTCAAATTTTAAACCTTCTCAAAAAATGCGGGTATGTAAAAGATATAAGTCGTAGTGGTGATAGCGTCTGGACTTTAACAAAAAGCGGTGAAAGATTGTTAGAGGAAAAAATAATGAAATATTATGGATTGTAGTCAATAATCATTTGACAGGCCAGCCTATCAGTGTCGTGGCAGTAGCATCAAGCACTTTTGCCTTTATCTTCTTGCCCAATAGGTTACCGCTCTTGTTTATCAAGATGGGCTTATAGGCGAAGTTTCTGCCTATCCATTGGCCGCGCTTCTTGCCTGGCATCGATATCAGGATTTCACCTGTCCATCCAACCCATTTTTTGTTGGTCTTGAGCGCAAGCTCTGTTACGAGCCGACTGATCATTTCACTGCGCTGCTTGATTATGTCCGGTGGCAGAGGCTCGAGGCTCGCGGCTGGCGTGTTTGGCCTTGGCCAAAACTTTGAGACGTTCACCAAGTCAGGCATTGTCCGCTTCAATAAATCCACCGTTTGCCTAAACTGTTTCGATGTTTCACCCGGATACCCTACGATAACATCTGTCCATATCTGGCAGTTGAATGCCGAGCGGAACTCATTTACTATCCGCTCAAAATCAGCTGATTTATAACGTCTGTTCATGACCTGCAATATTTCGTCCGAGCCGCTCTGGACAGGGGCATGCAGGAACTTGTATATCCTCGGGCTGTTGTAGGCCTTAATGAGGTCATCGATTATCGGCAGTATGCTTGAAGGGTTCGCCATGCCGACGCGCACGTAAAAATCACCAGGAATTTTTGATATGGCCATCAGAAGCTCAGGCAATGTTGGCCTGCCTGCAGTGTCCAGCCCGTACATCGCGGTGTCCTGTGCTGTCAGCCATATTTCCCGGCAACCTTCCCTGACCGCATTTTTTATCTCATCCAGTATCTTGCCCTTTGGATAACTGACCAGTGGACCACGAGCGAGCCGTGTTTCGCAATAGCTGCAGTCGCCGATGCAGCCACTGGCTATCTGAACGATTGCGGTTACAGGGTTGTGGCGGATGCGCGGCAGACCGAGCTTGATGTTTCTGGTCTCGCCCACGAGTTCTACAATCCTGCCGGCCGCAACGGCATTGACCGCCTGCACGATCTTTGTGACATGGTGTGTGCTGACCAGGTTCACGCCAGGCACGACGGCTTTCAATCGTGTTGTGATGGCCTCAGGTGCGCACCCCGTGACTATTATCGGTGTTTTAGGAAATTTTTTAGTCAGCTCGGACAGCCTGAAGATGAGCCTGTCCTCGGTGGGCGTCTTGACTACACAGCTGTTGATGATTATCACATCGGCGCGGTTCGGTTCATCGACAATACTATGCCCAGCTTTTACCAGCAGGCCTGCCATTATTTCGGCCTCGGCCTGGTTTGCTGTGCAGCCATAGCTCTCGATGCAGACGCGCATGGAAGAAATTAGGCGAAGGGGCTTATATTCTATTGAGGTAACTGATTAAATCATTGAAATTCTGTGAGCCGGCCTTTTTGATTATTGAATCTCGTGCCATTATTTACTCCGAGACCGTTGTTGCGTAGAGAAGGTAGCATAGTGTACGATTCGCTTGGAAGGGTTCTGATTGATAGCATACCTCCCAAAAGATCAATCGAAATTGAAGGATTCGAAACAAAAACGAGAATCTCCACAGACAGAGCGCATGAAATTAATGGTGTAAAAATACCACAACATTTTGACATAACAACATGGGTTCCGGGCGAAAAGAAAGGTACGGTCGAAAAGGTACGTATTACGTACAAAGGCGAAGTGTACGAGATAGATGTCGAAAAATAATTCATGTCTTTATAAGACCGGATAGAACTCTTTTAATTTTTTTAATCTTACATTTTATACCGATTAATAGATAGCCTTCATGGTGAAATCTTAATACTAAGGCGTCTGTGTGAAGTATAAAATCCAAAACTTCTAACTCTAGCAGTTTGATAATAACTCCCTCTATTGCATGCAATGGCAGCTTCGCAATTAAATTTGAAAATTTGAGTCCAAAATCGACAAAATAGCCGTTCCACCACTCGTCAGAGCTGCTGAAAAAATCGCTATATGTAAGAGTGCCCTCTTTTTTGCGCAAATCTAGAAAACAATTTTTAACATCTAGCGCATGCATAAATTTCGAAATAAATTTAGGAATGTCCTCTTCGCGTTCCAGATCTACAGACAGAATTTTTCCTTTTCCTGCAGGCTCTTCACGAACCTTACCCTTAAACATTTTAAAGGTTTATGTTTCGATATTTAAATATCTCTTCGTCATTTGAAGATTGCTTCTGGGCCATCGACAATGCTGTGCCCAGCTTTTACCAGCAGGCCTGCCATTATTTCGGCCTCGGCCTGGTTTGCTGTGCAGCCATAGCTCTCGATGCAGACGCGCATGGCTCAGTCCTCTTCGAACTCACCGACAATCGTCACTATAATTTGCCTCTGCCTAGGTTTCACGTCGGCCTCATAGAAGAGAACGGACTGCCATTCACCAAGCGTTATGTTCCCGTTCTCAACAGGCAATACAACATCTGGGCCGAGCAGGCTGGCCCTTATGTGGCTGTGCGCGTTGTCCGCGTGATGCCATATCTTCTTCGAGCTTGCGATGTTCTCAAGCACGTTCGTGAGGTCCTTCAGGAGCGTAGGGTCATTCTCGTTCAAAATTATCGCACCCGTGCTGCCAGGACAGAAAATGATGCAAATGCCTGAGGCAATTTCCGAGGATTTCACTATGCTCTGCACCTTATCTGAGATATTGTAGAACTGGCCGGGGGTTGTGGAAAGCTTGATGATTCCTGTATAGGCGGGCAT
Organism: Candidatus Aenigmatarchaeota archaeon; assembly: GCA_018920245.1. Lineage (GTDB taxonomy): Archaea > Aenigmatarchaeota > Aenigmatarchaeia > Aenigmatarchaeales > JAHLMS01 > JAHLMS01. The sequence goes on along the minus strand of JAHLMS010000005.1, from coordinate 19,666 downwards.
GCATAAGTTCTGCCGCACAGGCAGATAAAACTTGCGTGATGGGTTTAAATCTTTTTCAGATTTACTATTTGATAGGGACTACTATGCCGGGAAAAGACGAAATAAAATATGCTGGAGAAATACTCTATGAAAAGAAGACGGTCTTCCCTCCGGAACTAATAGGCGTATTAATAAAGGCATATGCTGTTCGGTCTGGAGAAGAATCGAATTTTCTCGATGCCATAACAGCAAATGAATACATAAAATCGTTAGACAAGATTATAGAGAGCTTGCCTGTAAACAGTGATGAGAAAAACTATTATTTGGCAATAAAAGGGATAGCCATAGACGCCTACAATTCTCGAAAGCATATCAGGGTCAAGGAAAAAGAGCTCTATGCACGGGTTGAGAGGGACAGGACAAATACTATTGGTACGCTGGATGATATAATCACCTGGAAGAACAATATTTTGCGTTACATTCCGGTAGGTGGCACTTCTCTCGCCGAGATTACTCAGAACATGGAAAACGGCATATCATGGTATGACATTAGCGACACCATTCGAGTGGGGTTCTATGTTTGGTTGATCGCGGAGGGTATAATACAAATAGGCGGCAGACTCGCGCGCAATCCGATAAACAAACGTTATGACAAACAGGAGGATGCCATTACAAGATGGTCCAAGAGAAATAGGAAAAAAATATACGAGACCGCCGAAAAAATGGCAAGGATTGCATATAAGAAATACATAAAACATGAGGACAAGCATGACGAAGAGACAACCGCAGAAAAACAGAGCAAAAAGGAGCCCTATATGAACGGTTTACATGAACATCCCTTCTTGGAGGAAGACAATATAAACAAAAAGATAAAAAATATATGGAGAAAATTTAGAAGAATTAGGAAGTGACAATCATGGGTATCTTGCTTGCTATAACAACCAAAGCAAAAGTACAGAAAATGATAGAGTACGGGCACCGCGTCCTGAAAGAAGCCAGAAACGGAAAATATAATGCGCAAACGCTTGAAAAGACAATCGATATAATGAAGGAGCTGAAAGAAACGCTTGATGGCATTCCGGATTTTGAAGAATCAAAAAATGAAGCCACGAAGCTTTACAGCGAGCTCTGTTCTGTTAAAAAATAATTCTGCCGCTGTTCGTTTTTTCATCCCAGATTGTTCTATGCTTGGGGAGATTGATTGAAAAGAGCGGGCATGAAAGAACGAGGGTCTCATATTCACCACCCTCACCAGAAATATGAATACCATATTTCTTGTTGAGTTTGACAAGCTCATCGATTGTTTTCCTTTCAATCCTCTTTCCAAGCCAGCTCCTATCAAGTCCGGCAGCGCTCACGGCTGAGAAGATTATTTCAAAATTTTCATCCAGCATTTTGTTAAGTATTGAAACAGGATTCAATCCCCAAAGCGGCGTTAACACTTTCAGGCCAAGCTCCTTGCATACTTTTTCAATCCTCTTCTTCTGGTATTCAGAAGCAACAGCACCAGCCACAACACCTTCTATGTCGAGCTCTTTCAAGCTCGCTCTCAGTTCCTCAAGCTCGTTCTCCTTCTCCCCACTCGTTTTGACTATTACAAGAGGGATACCCGCCGCCCTTGCCTGCATCTTGGTTATCTCGATTGCGGCCGTGTGCCACATCCAGCTGTCCGGATTGATAGAATGCACGGTGACCAAATATTTTATATCGTGGCCTGCCCGATTCGCTAGCAGGGTAGCATATGTGCTGTCCTTACCGCCAGAAAAAAGTGCTGCCAGACGCATAGAAGTCGTTGTTTTCAAGGGTTTAAATACCTTTAAATACTATTTAAACTACCTAAGTTTTCAAAGGGGGTCGGTTCTTTGAGTTTCAGGATAAAGATTGAAAATGTCGTTGCTTCTGCATCGCTGGGTGTCAACATAAAGCTGGAAAAACTCGTTGCAACTATGGAAGGGATTGAGTATGAGCCCGAACAGTTCCCTGGACTGGTCCTGCGATTAAAAGAACCAAAGGCAGCAGCGCTCGTTTTTTCTTCAGGAAAGATTGTCTGCACCGGAGCGAAGAGCCCAGGTGACGCTAAGCTCGTTATCGCGAAAATTGTTCAAAAAGTTAACAAACTGGGCTTCCGCGTGCCCCCAAGATACAAGGTCCAGCTTGAGAACATTGTAGCCTCAGCGAAGCTGGAGCGCGAGCTCAACCTCGATCAGATTGCTTTCACACTTGAGAACACGGAATACGAGCCTGAACAGTTCCCTGGACTGGTCTACAGGATGGATGACCCAAAGGTCACATTCCTTCTGTTCGGCTCCGGAAAGATAATTTGCACAGGCGGACGCTCGATATCAGACGTGCGCAGGGCTGTGGCCCGTCTGGACAAGCGATTGCGAGCGCTCGGTCGTAAATAATCGCCAATAGAAATGCATTTATTGTTTCACTTTCATCTGTATAGCTACAGGTGTCCACTGTGGTCGATGCAGAAGTCGAAAGGTTTGAGGAATTTTTCAGGCAGTTCTACATGAAAGAATTGATGACAACCGCTGCCTCAGGCAAGAAATCGCTTGTAGTGGACTTCGGCTTGCTAGATAAGTTCGATCCTACTTTGGCAGACAAGCTGCTTAATGATCCGGAACCAGTGCTGGCGGCAGCGCGTTCTGCAATTTCTGCCATAGATCTTCCTGAAGGTTCAATAACACTCGAGCCGCGATTCATGAACTTGCCAGAAAGTCAGAAGGTGCGGATAAGGAATCTGCGTAGCTCGCATATTGGGCGTTTTCTCACGATAGACGGTATCGTACGCCGTGCCTCCGAGGTCAAACCCGAGATATCGATTGCTATTTTTCAGTGTCCTGACTGTGGCACAAAGATTTCCGTCAAGCAGACGGACCGTATGCTCAAGGGTCCGGGCATGTGTGAATGTGGCAGGAAAGGTATGTTCAACTTGGTAGATAAAAAACTGTTTGATGTGCGCTGGCTCACTGTGGAGGAGCCATTCGAAACAGCAACAGGTGATAGACCTGGAGAGATTGCAGTCTATCTGCGCGAGGACCTTACGACACCGGAGATGCAGCGAAAATCCGATCCCGGCAATCGCCTTCTGATAAATGGCATCGTCCGAGAGATGAAAAGAACAACAAAAGGCAGGCTGCGCACCCAGATGGATATTTTCATAGAGGCCAACTATATCGAGGCTACGGAAATAGAATGGGAAGAGGTCCAGATAACCAAGGAAGATGAGGCTGAGATAAAAAAGCTTGCAGCTGATCCGGAAATTTACAAAAAACTGGTTGCTTCTATCGCACCTTCCATCTATGGTCTTGATGAGGTCAAGCAGGCCATTTGCCTGCAACTTTTCGGCGGTGTGCCACATGTACAGCCTGATGGCACGAGAATAAGGGGTGACATTCATGTGTTGCTGCTCGGAGACCCGTCAACAGCCAAATCACAATTGCTCAAGCTAATAGCATCGATAATCCCTAGAGGTAAATATGTCAGTGGTCGAGGCTCTACAGCAGCAGGTCTTACTGCAACGGTCCTAAAGGACGAAGAGTTTGCTGGCGGCTGGGTGCTCGAGGCAGGGGCGATGGTGCTCTGTCACAAGGGCGTGATTGCGATAGATGAGTTTGACAAAATGTCCACGGAGGACCAGATTGCCATGCATGAAGCACTCGAGCAGCAAACCATCAGCATTGCGAAGGCTTCCATAATAGCTACGTTGCCTGCGCAAGTCAGCGTGCTCGCAGGTGCTAACCCGAAGTACAGCCGTTTCGACCAGTTTAAGTCAATATCCGAACAGATAAACATTCCTGACACGCTGCTGAGTAGGTTTGATATCAAGTTTGCATTGCGAGATGTTCCAGATCCAGAACGCGATGCGATTTTGGCGACACATATTCTTGAAACAAGGTTGCAACCGGAACGTGCACAGCCAGTGATATCTCCAGAGCTCCTCAGAAAGTATATCGCCTATGCGCGCAAACACTGCATGCCTGAGATGACTCGGCCTGCCATGGAACGGTTGAAGAGTTTTTATATCGATATGCGCAGTAAAGCAACTGCGGATACAGTTCCAATAACACTACGTCAGAACGAGGCGCTCATGCGCATGGCAGAGGCGTCGGCAAAGATAAGACTGAGCAAGACTGTAGATGTTGAGGATGCTGAGCGCGCCATAAGCGTGATGCGCTACTCGTTGAAGCAGTTGGCATACGATGAGACAACCGACAAGTTCGACATAGATAGAACCGAAGGGACATCAGCCAGCCAGCGCTCGAAGATCCACACCATGCTTGATATAATTGATAGACTCGAGAAGACTATTGGCAAGAAGATTCCGCGCGAGGACCTTATCGCTGAAGCAGAGGAAGTAGGCATGACAGGCAGGGAAGCGGAAGAGCTAATTGACCGCCTCATAAGAGATGGTACGCTACATTATCCGCAGATTGGCATGATACAGAGGACGCGATAAAAATGGAGAAGCAGAGACTCACAGCAAAGAAGGCATCAATCGCAGAGATAGTCGGCGGCAGATTCGTGCAAAAGGGCGGCTTGGAATCGAGCTATGTGCTGACAGCGCTCGGCCGGCGGCTCAGCAGGGTGCGCATCATGGGCCTTGTGGTCGACAAGTTCGTCAGCCCGGACGAAAAGTACGCGACAATAACACTGGATGATGGGACCGAAACCATACGATGCAAGTCATTCGTGAATATCAAGATTTTTGATAACCTCGCTTCTGGAGACCTTGTTGATGTCTTTGGCAAGGTCCGCATATATGACGGAGAGGTGTATGTGACACCTGAAATCGTGAGAAAGGTGCCCGCCAATGCAGAGATTCTGAGAATGCTTGAGCTGGAACATATCTATATCAAACAGAAACAGTTATCAAAGCGGGTTGCTGAAATAGCCAAGACGACGGCTGATGCTGCAGAGGTCAAGAGACTGGCCGCGCAGTTTGCTGCGCCCCAGGATGTTGAGGGCGTGCTCGAAGCAGAAGAGGTAGCCAAGGCAACGGTGGAAGAGAACATGGCATCAGCGGTCGAGAACAGGAACAAAATACTTTCTCTCATAATTCAGCTCGACACAGGCAATGGCACCGATTACACAGAGCTGACAGCGAAATCTGGCATTCCTGAGGCGGCTGTGGAGGCGGCAGTGCAGCATCTGCTCGAGAGCGGCATCTGCTTCGAGCCCAGACCAGGAAAGATTAAAAAGCTCTGATGGTATAGATACGCATGGAAAACTACGAAGAACTTCTCTCAAGGGTATATTCTAAACTGCCAAAGAAAGAAGGCACCGGCGAACGCTTTGTCATGCCGACTGTTGAAACGGTAACTATCGGTCACCAGACTATCATAAAGAACTTTGGAGAGGTGGCGGCCGCATTGCGTCGAGATCCAAAACATTTGCTCAAATTTCTCTCAAAGGAACTTGCAACGCCGGCGAATATTGATGGCAACCGTGCGCTGCTCCAAGCGAAACTGCCCCAGCGTTCGATACAGACGAAGCTTGATGTTTATGTGAAGGAATTCATCATATGTCGCGAGTGCAAACGGCCTGACACAAGACTCGAAAAGGCCGAGAGAATCACAATTTTAGTCTGTGAGGCTTGTGGAGCGCGGTCGGCTGTCAAGCAGATTTAAATTATAGTAGAAGCAATCTAGGTCATGCGCGGCCAGTTCTTCGTGATATCCGCCGTAATAATAATATCTGCGATAGTCTTGATAGCGCAGTACCTTTATGATTTCGGCCGCACAAACCTTACAGGTCTGGCAGAGTTTCACGAAACAAATTACGTGCGATACGTGCAGATGGTATTGAACAACACAGCAGCGACAAATTGTACAGTTGTGGATGCCGAGCTCAACGCTACAGAAAAGTTTCTAATTGCACGACTTGCCGAACGTGGCATGCGATTGGATGTTGCTCACAATAGGGTCGGTCTGCCTCCTGTGGTTGTGAACATTAATTTTAACATCACGGCGCCAGGATTTTCGAGTCAGACAGCCTTTGCGACTTTATGTAAACCGTAGGGAATGTATTCACTTCTGATTTTTGCCTTGGAGCAGTGTAGCAACGGAGCGAGCCTGGCTGTGGTTGCATCATTCTCAGCGGTCATGTTCCTGAAAGCTCTCAACATGGTCTGCTTTTCAGGAATGTTATATCGCGTCCACCCGCCCTTACCTTTCAGCAATGCAAATTCGGAGAGGATGGCCTTGGCTATGTCAGAATTCTGTCTGCGCATGAAGTCTGCCCTACTCAGCAGTTCGAAGGCGGCTGCAGCCTGATTAGGCTCTTGCCACTCGTTCAGGATGTTGGCATCTATCCATGAAAATATACCATCGATATCCATGTCAGCCTCGTCGAGCGCATGTCGAGCAACTGCCATGGATGTCCCTTTGAAGAGCGTTGATAGAAGTTCAAATGGATTGCGTGCCTTGTCGAGCGCTGACAGTTCTGCGCCATCAGCTCCCGCAGCAAGCAACTCAAGATAGTTAAGGCCGGCACGCATGTCGCCAGCAGCAGTTGCAGCGGCTGCCTGGAGCAGCTGAGGGCTGGCAGCAATCTTTTCGGCGCTGGCAACCTCTTTTAACCTGCGCGCTATCATGGACGTTGCAATGGGTCGCACCTCTAGCATCACACAATGCTGCCTGAGCGGTTTCATCGCCGGGTCCCACGGGTCTATAGCAGTGAGAATTATTGGCCACCGACTCCTAGAGATCGCAGATATGAGCTCGGATACTATGCTCTTGTCCTCTATAATCATCGCGTCAACATCGTTTACTAATACAAGACGCTGTTTTGGCACCAAACTGGTTTGGGTTGTTGCGCCGATTATCGCCCGTATGTCATCTGCCTCATTAATGCTAATCATGTCGCGGCTTGTGTCAGTAGCCATCACTCGGGCGAGAACAGTTTTGCCGCAGCCGGGCGGACCATACAGAAGCAGTGCCGAGCAACCGCGCTTCCAGCCAGACAACCATCGCATTGCATCATGAACAACAGAATCCAAACCAGCAAGTTCATGGCTCCGTTTTGGCCGCCATCGCTCCACGAGCATGGAATCACTCCAGCAGTGCCAGTTGCGCAAGCAAGGCTGATATTTGTATGGAAGGTTCGCCTCCTGCGTCCACCCTCCATCCATACTCTCCTGTCAGACTGAGTATGCGAGCCCTGACCTTGTCCGATACATCAAGTGTCCATGCTTCGCGATTTATCGAACGTATTATGTCCTCGCCAGACATGCCTCGACCGAGAAGGAGCTCGAGCAAAAGCTTGCGTGCCTCATGTAGTTTGCCTGCGAGGGCGGCCTCTAGCATATTCCTTATCTCTTCTGGTCGTGCAGCAGCAGCAACCGCATACACAGCGCTATCCGTGACTGATTTGCTCACAGAAGCGGCCGCCTGCAATATGTTTATGGCCTTGCGCATGTCGCCTTCGGCCTGCTCGCAAATGGCATTGAGCCCTGCTTCAGTTATGTCAAGCCCTTCGTGCTGGGCTATGCTCGTAAGTCTTGCAGCGATATCATTTGTCGTGAGCGCGCGGAAACGCAGCGTTGCACACCTGCTCTGTATTGCAGGGATTATTCTGTTGCTGTAGTTTACGGACAAGCAGAATCTGCAGGACGAGGCATAGGTTTCCATAATGCGTCTGAGCGCCGCTTGGGCCTCGGCCGTCAACGCATCGGCCTCATCAAGAAATATCAATTTGAAAGGACCGGCTACCGCCCGTGTACGGGCGAAGTCCTTTATTTTCACCCTGATTGTCGCGATGCCGCGCTCATCGCTTGCGTTCGTTTCAAGGAAGTTGGCGCGCCAGTGCTGTCCAAACAGTTTGTGCGCCAATACGAGTGCTGCCGTGGATTTTCCGCATCCCGGCGGACCAGCAAAAAGCAGGTGCGGCAGTCTTCCAGCAGCAACGAAAGCCCGCAGACGTTCAACAACCGGCTTCTGCCCGACGATCTGGTCCCATTCGAGAGGTCTGTATTTCTCCGTCCATATGCTGGCCGCGGATAACTGTTCATCTGCCATGTTCCTCGCCCAAAAATCGGTATCGTATATTTATAAATCAAGAATTTAAACTGCATGCATGCCAACGAAACGGGTTGTCGCTTTAACGGGCACACCAGGAACAGGGAAGACAACTGTATCTCGCATGCTCGCAAAGAGAGGTTGGAATGTACTTGAGCTCAATCGCGCCATTGTCAAGCAAAAACTGTACACTAGGTGGGATGCTAGGCGTGCTACATTCATTGCCGATATGTCCGCTGTCCGCAACTTTGTAAAACAAAAGATAAAGTTCGGCAATTGGATTGTTGTATCACATCTCAGTCATTTACTTCCACCGAAAATGATTGATGTCGTTATTGTTCTGCGGTGCCGACCCGAGACCTTGGCAATGAGGTTGCGCCGCAAGCGTTGGTCAAAAAGCAAAATCAATGAGAATGTAGAGGCCGAGTTCATAGGTCTGATAGCCTCTGAGGCCAGGCAGAAGCATAAGCAGGTGTTTGAGATTGATACGACCAGACGTTCGAGCTCACAAACCATTGCTGCCATCGAAAAGGTTTTAAAGGGTTCGGGTGAAAGTTATAGAAAGAGCATTGATTGGTTGATGTAGTATGGCAATATTAAGAACAGCATTGTTGCTAGGATTGTTGACAGGTATATTGCTTGCCATAGGATGGTTGTTCGCCGGTGTTGGCGGCATGACAATTGCTTTCTTCTTGGCGCTAATCTTTAATTTCGCCACATATTGGTGGTCTGATAAGGTTGTGCTCTCGATGTATAGAGCAAGCCCGAGTTCGGACAGGAAGCTGAACGCTGCTGTTGAAAAGGTTGCGAAGGCTGCGGGCGTGCCCAAGCCGGCTGTCTATGTCATACCAACAGAAGTGCCGAATGCATTTGCAACAGGCCGTTCACCTAGGCATGCGGCAGTTGCTGTCACGCAGGGCCTTATGCACAGCTTGGACAGCGAGGAGCTTGAGGGCGTTATTGCGCATGAGCTGGCACATATTAAAAATAGGGACACGCTTATCGGCACGTTGGCAGCCACCATCGCTGGTGCAATTTCTTGGATTGCGCAGATAGCCTGGTTCTCAAGCATAGGCAATCGCAACCGAGGCGGTGCCGTGCTTTTGCCGTTAGTTATTTTTGCCCCTATTGCAGCTGCTCTTGTGCAGATGGCAATAAGCCGAGGCCGCGAGTACATGGCTGATCGAACAGGAGCTCTGTTTACTAAGAACCCGCTATCACTTGCGAGTGCCCTTGAAAAGATAGCTACTCTCGCTGCCGCACACCCGCTGCGAGGCAACGTCGCGACCGCGCATCTATGGATAGTAAACCCTTTCAGCGGTAGCACACTTTTAAATCTGTTCAATACACACCCTCCTGTCAAGGAACGTATACAAAGATTGAAGGAACTGGCCAAGGAGTTGAAATAATTGCCAAAAGCTAAGATACCTGCTGCAATGGGCCGCATATACGAGCGTGTTTGGGTCTGCATGCGCTGCAACGCGAAGTTGCGCACGGACAGCCGCCGTGTTTTGACCGGTAGTGTGAAGTGCCGTCGATGTGGTTACAAGGGCCTGCGGCAGAAATCCAAGGAACGCAAGGTATAGAAATGCTGGCGTACCTCAAGATTCTCAGACCTTCTGTTGTGCTGCTTGCAATTTTTGCTGTTGTTGTCGGGGCTGTGCTCTCGGGTTTCTTGGAAATATTTTCCATTGCGGTAGCGGTTGTTGTTGTCGCACTTGTTTGTGGCGGCGGAAACATAATCAACGACATATTCGATTATGAGATAGACAAGGTCAACCGTCCACAGCGCCTGCTACCTTCAGGCAAGATATCGCTTAAGAGCGCGAAGATCTATGCGGCATTGCTACTCGTTGCCTCCATCGCATTCGCCTTGGTTTTTCTTAATAAAGCGCAGCTTGTGCTCGTCTTGTTTAACATCGGCATAGCCTTCCTCTATTCTTGGCGGTTGAAGGCGTTGCCTTTGCTTGGTAACCTCTGTCCGAGCTGGCTCGCTGCTTCATCATTCCTTTTCGGAGCACTTTTTGTCGGTATTGGTCCGACCATTATTTTGCTTTTCCTGATGGCGTTCTTCGCCAACATAGGCAGGGAAATCGTGAAAGCCATAGAAGACATGCCCGGTGACAAGCGTGCCGGTTACAGGACTTTGCCTCTGGTTGTAGGTAAGAACTTTTCAACTGGTCTTGCAATAATATTTGTCGTGTTTGCTGTGCTGCTCAGCCCGTTGCCGTGGCTGTTCGGCCTGCTCAGTATCTATTATCTTTACACCGTGTTCATTGCAGACTTGATATTTGCGGCTGCATGTTGGAGAGCAATAATGGATGCTAGAAAGGGGCAAATGCTGATGAAGGTTGCGATGTTCGGTGCGATTCGCGCTTTCTTGTCAGGGTTGTTATAGGCAGAAGGCGGCGTTGGCTTGCACAGCCCTTCTTGCCAGAGGGCTCGCGATTGAAACAGCAGCTTTCCGCATGGCAGGTATGTAATAGTTGTCGTCTGCTATTATTGCGCATTCATCTAAATGCAGGCCATAACTCTGCAACATTCTTTCAATTGAAGATGTGATATTATGAGGTCCGATATTTATTTGGCATCCAGCCACCCTATTTCCTTCGTATTGGACCGGATTCCCTAGCCATGCAGTAACATTGTATTTTTTGCTGTACAGTATCGGACCTATCTCGGTGCCGGTTGTCGTCAAGAATATCAGTGCTCGATTTGCAATGGCGGCTTTCAAAAGCTCATGGGTTTGCGGAATGGCAGCAGCAGCTATGTGTTTTGCAGCCATCCTATATATTTCGGCCTTGCTTATGCCGGCCTTTGCGAGAGCATCGAATAGTGTGCGTATCCCCCATTTTATTCCACCGGCCTTCAGGCCCGTGTGGTTGTGGTCCCATCTTGGTCCTAGGAACGGCGTGTTAGCGAATGCCGAAGCGAACATCTTGCTGTAAAAATTCAGCGTCCTTCCTGCTGCACGCTCGCGCTGGCGGAAAGCGCGACCTATTGCGACGGTGACCGTGCTTCTATGCAGTGTCCTGTCAATATCAAAGACCATGGCCGGTAGGCCTTGAATCGCCGAAATTATCTTCTCCATGAAGATATTCTGGCATATAAAACAATATAAATTGCTGTGCCCAAGCTAAATGTATGGATAAGATTGCGAAGCTTATAATCGAGAAGGGACTGAAACCGAGTGACTGCGACTACCATACAATGCGCTTGCTTGATAACAACGGCAAGGTGCGCGCGCTCGTAATCAAGGGCGACTCGATCGCTCACATCGAATACGTCTGCCCGAAATGCAGGCACTCCGAGTACAGAACACAGCCCTGGAAAAGCGTGAGTAAAGCGGCAAAGATACGATTCTCAGTTAAATGCACGAAGTGTGGGTTTGACATCAAGGTCGAGAAGCTGAAGGCCAAGAAATAACACATTTAAAAATCCAGCTACGTATTTCTTTTTGCCTCGGTGGCTCAGTCGGTAGAGCGTGAGATTTTAAAAATCCGCCAATCCTTGGTAAGGACAAGGTCGCGAGTTCGATTCTCGCCCGAGGCTCCAATTGCTGTATAGGTTCTATTGGTAAGTTATTCTGTGGTCTTACCATCATACTTTTCTGGTCTGGCCTCTGCTTCCGCCTTAGTATGTCTCACTGTCTTGTCCTGATGTTCTGGTGGAGAATATATTGTGTAGAGCTTGAGATCGGACTTCTTTGATGTATTAATGACATTATGTCTTGCACCCGATGGGACAACAACTGCGCTACCGTCTTTTATCTTGTGCTTGATGCCGTCAATCACCACTATACCCTCACCACTTTCAATTCTGAAGAACTGATCAACATTAGGATGGACTTCTTCACCTATTTCTTCTCCGGGCTTAAGGCTCATGAGCACAAGCTGGCTGTACTTTCCGGTATACAACACACGCCGGAAATCGGTATTTTTCAAAGTGTCCCTTTCTATGTTCGTGTTAAATCCTTTCATACTATCACCTCTTATTTTATTGCGATTGGTGTGCCTCCAGCATGCCAACTCTGGCGGGGACGCACTTGGATATTGAATATGCGTTCGCTATTGTCATCCAATATCACAGCGCTGCCCTTGCTTTTCGGCAGGTCCGTAATCATTTTACGGATATCCTCCAGAGCATAGGTCTGCATCACCGCGCCTAGCGCATCTAGGTCGGGCTTGGCAGTGAGTCTGTGCGCGATGACCAGGTCTGCCTGCGTGATCACAGTTTCGTGCAATTTCGCAGGCTGTTGTGTTATAAAGACTGTAGAAATTCCAGGTTGTCTGCCCATAGTAACGAGGCCGAGCAGGTCATGTGTGGCAGCCGTTTCGCCGGCAGCTGGCACGAAATTGTGGGCCTCGTCCATTATCAGCCACGTGAGTGGAACTCTTGCCTTGACCTCGCCCGATATCAGCGCTGTCTCCTCCTCCCTGCGCGCAGCCACGCGTGCCTCGTATATCTCTCGTGCCAGTATGCCTATCATGAGGTTGCGGACGGACCATTCCTGCAGGCTCACATCGAGCACAGTCACAACACCTGGCTGCATGAATTCTGTTATCGGTGTTGCTTTTTCGGAGAATATGCCCCAGCCCTCGGCAGCCAGAAACCTGTTTGCGAGTGCCATCCTTTCCTTAGGTTCGACAAGTTGGTCCGACTCGATTGTGCGTACGATGTCCGCTATACTATAGTCGGTTCCAGCCATTTTGTGGATGGTCCTTTCAATGAGTATGCCGAGCGGATCGAACATGTTGATGCCAAATGTCAGGCACCAATCGCCTGCTGTGAGCGCAGAAGGTTTTATTGAAAATGTACCGTCATATGCAATGCCCATTTTGTCATATGTTGCTGTAAGGCCGATGGGTACGATGTTGCGAACACCAAAACCTTTAGGCTTGAGCTCCCATTCAGCAAGCATTAGCAGCCCAGGCTCGTTAGGATTCTTCATGGACCAGAAGATGCCCATAGTATCTATCATAACAACGGAGATATTGTTTTTGATGTCATCTGGAAGGTTCATGATTTCTTCAGCAATGACAGCGCCTGTGTAGGACTTGCCGCTGCCACGCTTGCCCACGATTAGCACGCAGTGTGGCCTGCTTGCATCCATGAGAACGGGATTGGTAAGGTGCGCCTCGAAGCCTGTGCCAACGATGTGCTTCCCTATGAACATACAGCCTCGCTTGCCGTACTTCGCCAAATCGTCAGGTTCCCTGCCTACAACTATCTCTTCGACTGGCATGGAAGAAATTGTCAGAGCTGGTTTAAATTATTAGCCCTATCCGTAGTTTACCGTGAAGCTTGCTGCAGTCTCTTCCTTTTTCTCTTCTGACTTAACAGGCTCTATGTTCACAGGTTCTATGACCGCTTCCGCTTGTGTGTCAACAGTTTCTGTTGGTGCCTGAACAGGCGGCTCCTTGCCAAGGGCACGTAGGATGTCATCTCTGCTGGAAAGCACAGAACTCGCTATGCTGTTGCAGAGCTTCTCTAGTGAATCGAACCTGCTGGCTATTGTGTGTGCGAGGTCATTGTTTATAGCCTTCATGTCAGCCCTCCTCATGGCTTCTATGGCTAGAATGTCGATGAGTATCATTACAGCGAGCGCCGGCATCACAGACCAACCGAGCGCTGTCAGCACGACAAACGCCGCTGTGGCTGCTATTAGCACCCAAAATGCTTTGGTGAGCATGAGACAATTGATATCAAAAAGGATTTAAAGCTTATTATTGGAACAAAAAATAAGTAATGATTGAAAAAGAAAATAATTAAGCTTCGCCGCCGTCTGTCTTCTTTCGCCTAAACAGTTCAGGTTTCTTGTACCAGAGCCAGCCGAGCAGGCCTATTACTGCCAGCATTACGCCGATTGCCGTTAGCGGGTTGGTCGATGCGGCAAGCAGCGCGCCTGCAAGTCCTGACGGTGTTGTGGGCGTTGTTGGTGTGACAGGCTGTGTCGCGTTAGTCTGGTTCGTGACATTCTCAATCATCTGGCCAGGCATTTTTATTATCAGGTCAGCTTCTCCGCTGCCTGTAAGACCTTGGGCTGAAGTGGCAATGATTTTTATATGATTTGTGCCTGGCTGTGCCGTATCAGGGACCACCATGTAAATGGTGAATGTTTCGCTGCTACCGGCTTTTATTGTTGCAGATTGTGGCGTCACAGAGTATGTGTATGGGACGCCGCTGACGGTAAGTTGCACGTTCGTTGCATCAGTCATGCCAGATACGCTCACGTGAGTCGTGAAAACACCGGTTGTTCCGATGTCTATTATTATCGGGCTGTGAACATTCACCGTTATGCTAGGTGTCCATATCGGTCCGCCAGCGCCTCCGCCACCGCCAGTTATGACCGCCTCCTTGACTGAGACCATGACATCTATTCCTTCTGCCCAGTTGTCAAAGGCATCATAACAGCCTGCATGGACAGCATAATCACCAATTGCTCCAAATGTCCAGTTGGCCTTGACCGTGGCACTCGCCGAAGGCAGGCTGTCGGTCATGTTCGCGACCGGATTGCCGTTTATGAAAAGCGTGCAGTTTGTCACTTCTGTATCGTCGCTGACGTTTGCAGACAGATTCAGCGGTTTGTTCAACGTAGCGGATGTCGGGAATATTGGCCCGATAATTGGCGGGTTCAGATCTATTGTCACATTCGGGTCGTTGCTCGTGTTGACGTTGATTGATATGTAGCGGTCTGCCGTGTTTCCAGCATAGTCCATCGCAGTGACCAGCCAGCGGTAGATACCATCACTTCCCGGCACGTTTATTGTGTTCGTCCAGACATCGCCACCTATCCATGTTGCAAGCGTACCATTCACTGTGATGTTGGCTATTCCAACATTGTCCGTTGCGTTGATACTGAAGTCGGCCGGCTGGCCTGCATAGACCGCCGTTGTGTTCCATATCCTGTTTATTACAGGCGGTACGGTGTCATTGTTATTCATGAGGCTGCACATCGCCGTTATGTTCGTGGGTGTGCTGTAGGTGATACCTTTGTATATTATATAGCCGCTTGTCATGCGGTTATCGATGATAACTGCATCCATCGCCTCGATGTTGGCGCAAAACTGCGTATTTGTGACTGTTGTGTTCGTGAGCGTGGCGTTCGGTATCGTAGATCCTGTTACAACAGAGCTCTTGACAGTCGAGTAGCTGATGGAAGATTCTTTTATTGTTGAGTTCAGTGTGAGCGTTGTCACGAGGTTTGAATGCGTGACCGAGCTGTAGTTAACACCGCTGTCGTAGACATTTGAGCGGTCAGTCACATTCGAATACCAAACAGAGCTGTCTGTGACATTGCTGTCTGCGCTTATCCTTGAGTAACCAGAGCTGTTGCCATAAGTGGGGTCCACCCAGCTGTCCTCTATCCACATTCCTATGAGGTTCTTGCCCTTGACATAAGAGCGCAGTATCGTGCTGTTAGTCATTGTTGTGTTGATTATCGTGCTGTCATTGACGTTAGAGCAATATATTGTGCTGTCGGGCAGGTAGAGGTTCATGTGCACATTGTTATATTAGGTGTTGTCTATCGTTGAGTTGAAGATGTGACTGACGCACTCCATTGTGAACGTCACGCTATCAGAGCCTGTGAGGCCAGCATTATCTGTACCGTAAATTGTGATTGTGTGTGTGCCTGCACCGGGCGTGAGTGATGTATTGCCCGTGAGCGTTACATTTGGGGCACCATCGAGGCTGTAGCCTGCCCAGCTCAATGGTTCGCTGGCCGTCCAGTTAAGGTCGAGTGACATCATGTTATAAGTAGTGTTTGCTGGAGAGAGTATTGTTATAATTGGGGCCGTCGTGTCCTGCACTGTCAACCAATGCTGTGCAGAAACCGCTGTATAGTTCTCATTGCCTTCAAACACAGCTGTGATGTTGTGCTGTCCGGGCATGATGCTGCTATAGCTGGTTGTCAGTGGGCTTGGACCTGTCGCTATTTCGCTACCGTTCACAAGCAGGTGCAAATCTCCTGGGATGCTCAACGTAGCCTCTATTGATATGCTGGAGCCGCGCTCCATTGTATAATCGCTATCAGTGCCATTGAGCAGCAATGTCAGTGTGGGCATAGCCTTGTTAACGATATATGGGACATTGGTGAAAAACTCTGCGGCTGTGAAGTTCTCGCTTTCTGTGCTGTTGCAGTAGTGCAACCATTCACCAGCCGGATACACTTCAGGCGTGTTGTTTAGCAGCTCCATCCATGGTCCGCCAGAATTGTCATGGTACCAGAGCTTGTATGTGACCCCACTGTCCGTGTTTCCGATATTGCACTGGAACGTAGTGGGCGTGCCATATGTGATTGGCGATGCTGGTATGAGATTGCCTGCACTCACCGGCGTAGCCTTCTCTATTCTGAGGAAGTATGTCTTGCTGACTGCTGGATAGTTTGTATCACCCGGGAAGTATGCTGTATAGTTGTATGTGCCTGCAGCGAGCGTTTCAATATCCTCAAGGACGGATGTTCCTGTGTCAACCTGTATGCCATTTCTGTATAGATAGAACAGTATGTTTGGCGTGATTGTCGCTGTAACGTTTGATGCAGTACCGTAAATTTGGGTAGCATTTCCATTTTGTATACCATTGAGATACATATCAATGTTCACTATACCTGGATTAATAGTTACAAACCATGTTTGGCTATCTGCAGTGTAGTTCTCGTTTCCAGGGAAGTATGCTGTATAATTGTATGTTCCGACGTTTAGCGAGCTGGTGCGCTCCAAGCGGTCGGTACCGCTTGCAATTATTGAGCCATTCCGCTCAAGATAGAATGTTAGGCCGCTAACGTCGATTGTAGCTGTAGCATTTGTGTTGCTGCCGTAGTTCTGTGTGACATTACCTTCATTGCCATTCAGCCATAGTCGGACGTCGACAGGTGCCTTGTTTACTGTAAAGCTTACGCTCTTGGTTGAAGCAGTATAGTTTTGCGTCTGAGCATAATAGCACTCATAGTTGTGTGTGCCGCCACTAGCTACAACAGAGTGGCTGACAGTGCCGGAGGTAGAAGTGTTGACAACGTTGCTGTCCAACAAGAGCGTCAGTGTGCTTCCATTATCTCCTGCCAGCTGGCTGCATGTTGCAGTAACAAGCGTGCCGTATGTGCTCGTCACTGGGCTTACAGACAAGTCTATTACAGAGCTCACCCTCTCCACCGTGAGCGAACGCGTGATGCCGGTCACGTTTGCCATGTAGTTGAGATCGCCTGTCGTGTTGACTTTGTAAGTATAGGTGCCTGCAGCGAGCGTTGCAATGTGCGGGTTTGTGACTGGTGCCTCGTCCATCCAGAGATCCGCTGTGCCGGCAGTCGCTATGCCTGTTACGTTCGATTGCGTGCCGTATGTTATTGTATCATCCTGGTCAAGCTTGCCGTTGATCCAGATATGGACAGGGTTCGGGCGAGTTCCGACATCATAACTTGACATCTGGCTGGCCGAGGTGTAGTTCTGCGTTTCAGCCACGATACAAGCATATTCACGAGTGCCGGCAGGCAGAACAACTGCTGTGCCGTTCTCTGTTGTAGTGACATCAATGCCGTCCCTCCACAGCTTTGCATCTGCCTCAGGATTGGTATCCGTGCATGTTGCGGTTGTTGGGGTACCGTAAACTATAGGTGATGGAGGTGAAAGTGTGAGCGACACTGTTGATGGTGCCTTATTTATAACATAGTTCCATGTGGGCGTGCTGTTCCAGTTGTTTTCATTGTCTTTTGCTGACCATTTGTATTCCCATCCTGTGACGTTTGCTGGGAGGTCATTAAGAATCATAGAGTAGACATTGCCAACCTTTCCAATCTTTCCGCCAAGATAAGAGTAAGCAAATCCGTTAAATTCGAAAACGACGTCAGAAACAACCATATCATCGTCCCACGTGCACTCGAACTTGTAGCTAGCGCCCTTTGCATATGTAGTTCCGCTCATTGGCGTGACCTGGCAGTAAGAATATACCGGTGCTTTGGTGTCTGCAAGCACTTCAATTGTTCTTGAGTCAGTGCCACTATTGCCGTCCTTGCTGCCTGTGACTGTAAGAGTCTTTATCCCTGTTGTGTCTGATGCTTGAACTGTATAGGTGTTGCTGTAGCTTCCACCACCCATATCGTTCAAGAGCATTGTACCGTTCGGCACAGTAGCTATTACGTTTGCTCCGCTAACAGGATTGGCATGAATGTCCTTGACGATAGCTGATATTACAAAACTATCTCCGCGATGATATTTGCTACCGCTACCAGGGCTTGTGATTATAATTGTGTAGGCAGAACTTATTGTGACTTGCCTTTGAGCAGAGCCAGAGTTGCTGCCGCTATCCTGAGCACTAACTGTTATTGTCCAGATAGAGGCTGGATCAGTCGGCGCTATCACATAGCTTCCTGTCCATGTTGGACCACTACTGTGTGTCATTGTTATTGTTCCGCCTGTCGGGTTGGTAGCCGTAACTGTGCCTGCTGTCAATGGGCTGCCGTCTGGATATGTTATTTCAGCTGTTATTGGCACTGTTTCGCCACGGTTATAGACAGAACCTGCCGGAGGTGCTGTTATCAAAACATTCAGCTGTGCTGGGAGAATATTTATGATTTTTTGGGATGTGCCTGTGTTACCGCTCTTGGTTGCTGTGACCGTGAGCGTCCAGCTGTTCGGATCTGTCAGTGCAATTGTATAGCTGTTTCCATATCGGCCGTCATTGGCTGAACCATCATCGTGATTGCCGTCGTCATAAAGCGTTATCGTGCCGCTGACAGGCTTGGTGGCATTGACAGTGGCTCCAGTGACCTTCCTGGAATTGGCATCGTAAACATCAACAATTATCTTCACTGTTTCGCCGCGCTTGTAAGAGCCTGTATTAGGGTATATGAAACTCACAGTATACTTGTCGGAAATGGTTGCAGAAGTAGTTCCGGTTCCTCTGTTGCCATTACCATCGTCGGCTGAGGTCGTTATCGTCCACGTTCCAGTGGTATCATTAGTGCCTATGATATAACTCTTGGACCATTTTCCGCTCCCATAGCTTAGAGATATTTCTCCACCAGGTGTAGGCGAAGGCTTTGTCGCCTTCACGGTTCCGGTTGTCATTGGAGCGCCATTCGGATACTTGACATCAGCCGTTATAATTGCTGTATCTCCACGGTTGAATACCGAGCCTGAGGCTGTTACTGTCACAGTCATGCCCGTTATAGCTGTTACATTAAGATTGGTGGGTGCGCTCTCTCCATAGTTGTTGTTATTGTCCTTGGCTGCACAATAGACCTTGTAAGTTCCTACAGGATCTGTGAAATTGGGCGTATAAGTATAACTTGTAGCTGTCTGGTTTACCCAAGTGCCGTCAGCCTTCTTTATTGCTATTCTCGGCCATCCGCTCGCGATTCCAGCAGCATCTGTTGCCGCGCATGTTATTGTTGTGCTTTGCCCACGAGTGATAGAAGTGGGGTTGACGGTGAGATTTAATACAGGAGGCGTTACATCGGGTGTTACTGTAATGCTCTTCATCCTTATAGCCTTGTTATCTGAGGTGTCAGCCGCAATAAGCTTGAAACTATACACACCCGGTGCGCTAATGAAGGTTGACCATGTTTTAGAACATGTGGCACCCGTGCATGCGTGCCTGTCGTTCAGGCTCGCATTGCTGCTGATGTCAAGATAGGACATCATTACATTGTCCGTTGCTGTGACTGTTAC
>JAHLMS010000004.1:15991-29352 GCA_018920245.1 Candidatus Aenigmatarchaeota archaeon | reverse complement strand
ACTCACGATATCAAGAATATAACAGTGTTATAAATGACGCCTCTTCCAGCATTCTCGCTTTCATCACCAAAAAATCAATTTATCGGGATCCTATTTTCCTTAGATATTGTTCTATCTTCTCTTTATCGGTTAAATTCTCATCGGGTCGATAAGTGATAAAAACATTTATCTTCTAACTATCGCTACGCCCCTTTTGAGCTGCTTCATTTCTTCTGAATTTAAAAGTGTCTGTCCGACACCTATAATTTTGTTATTTTTGTCGACAATGGAGACCTCTTCTCCAGGAAATATAACATCCAGAGGTTTGACAAATTTAACAAATACGGAACCGCCTCTGGAAACGATGCCCGCGACCTCAGGGTCAGTTATTTTCACTTTCTTGATTTTGCCTTTCAATATTTTTGCTCCTTCTATTGTCGGGACGAAAAAGCCATCCGCAGGCCTTATTGTTCCTAGCAGTGTGTTGTCCTTGTACACCCTGCGGATTCTGCCTGTGCGCCTTGATATCTCTAATCTGACGTCCTTGAAGCGTTTGCTGGTACTATTTCCGAACTGATAATCCACAGTCGCAGAAAATATCTCCTTTGGGGTTGTCTTTATTTTTGGTTCGGGCACGCCGGGAATTATTGATTGTCCGAATGGGTATACAGACTTCAGACCGACTGGAATCTTTCCGAAAGGAGGTTTTGTAAATTTTCTCTTCGATTTTACGCGTTTCAACCATTCAAGTGCTCTTAAAATCTCGGGTCTATGACCGCTCTCTTCACCAGACCAGAACAACGCAGAGCGCTTGCTTACCCATTCAAGGTTTAATAGCCATTTTGCATGACGTGCAAGCGTCCAATGCAACGCCTCCAAGAGCGTAGGATGTGCACGGGCACGCTCCTGAACAAGCTCCCATAGCCACTGGCCACGAATGGCTGTACGAATTGCGCGCATTTCCTGGAATGTGACATACAGATTATGCTTCGCAAGAAATACCTCGCGCTCAGGTTTGGGTAATTTTTTTATATCAATAACGTCCGCCTTTGAACAAACTGGGCATGAACAAGGAAATTCCTGCAAATCAAAAAGCGGTATTGTTCCAGATGTTGTCAGGTAACCATCGCGCTGTGCAGCAAGCGAATACATAGCGCTGTCAAAAAGGTCACAACCTATTGCTGTCAAAAATGCAAACAGCATAGGATGTCCTGCACCGAATGCATGCACAGGTTTTGTAAACGGCAAATTCTTCTTACATGTTATGATTATTTCTGCCAATTCATCAAAACGATAGCTTTCCATGAGCGGAACAATACCGCCGATTGCGAAGACATCTGGCTGGATTTTAGCGACCTTCTTGCAGGCGGCCTTGCGCAAATCAAGATACATGCCGCCCTGAATCGGGCCAACCAAATATCTATCTGAAATGCTTTTGCGTGCAGCCATAATGCGCCTAACAGTTTCATTCAATTTTCTTTTCGCAACAGCTGCAGTATCATCAGGAAATGTAAAAACGTCCACTGGAGTAACAATATTCGAGCCTATGGTTTTTTGGAATTCGACAATACCTATAGGGTCGATGGTCTTGACACCTTGGCTGTACATCTGGAACGTTCCGCTGTCTGTGTATATTGGTCCGGACCAATTGAGGAATTTATGCAGACCTTGTTTGAGCGCTTGCTGCTTCAGCTCTTCATGCTTGTTTATGATATAAGAATTTGTGATGATTATCTCAGCCCCGAAATCTTTCTTAAGCTCAAGCGGTGTAACGGGCATGTTATTCGGATTAATGACAATCGCAATATTGGGTGTGTGAATTATGTGTTTATCAACAGTCCATTTGCAGATGCGACCTCCAGCGTCGCGATCGACGGGCTCGAGCATGTAAACAGTAGGTATTCCTCTATACTTTAATTTAATATCTATGGTTAGCAATAACTATGCATGCAGCCATGGCAGATGCCGGCACAGAAAGTTCTGAAAGAGCTTGGGAGTTCAGAAAATGGACTGAGCAGCACGGAAGCAGCGGCACGTCTAAAAAAATACGGGCCGAACGAGATACCTATCAGACGGCGGCACTGGGCACGAATCCTGCTCAGCCAGTTTTCAAGCCCTCTTATTCTGCTACTCTTCGTAGCGAGTGGTATAGCAGCCGCAATCGGCGAAACAATTGATGCCGCAGTCATCTTCGTTATAGTTATTATAGACGGTCTGCTTGGTTTCGTACAGGAATGGAAGTCTGAAAGGGCTGTCGAAAAACTGAGGAAACTGATTGTCAACAGGGCAATCGTGATACGCGACGGAGAGCGCATCGAAATCAACACAAAAGAGCTTGTGAACGGCGATGTTGTGGTCCTCGGTATTGGTGACAAAGTGCCTGCTGACATGAGACTGTTGACAACCGATGGTCTGGAAATAGACGAGGCTGTACTGACGGGCGAATCCTGGCCAGTCCACAAATCCATCACCATATTCAATAATACATCACCGTTAAAGGCCGGGAACATGGCCTTTATGGGCACCACAGTGACTGATGGAACCGGTATCGGTATCGTCACAGCAACAGGTACCGCAACACAATTGGGTAGGATGGCCGCCAAGTTGCATGAGGTTGAAACAGAAGGCGAATTCCAAAGAGGCATAAGGCTGTTTAGTCAGAACCTCGTGCGCTGGGTGCTAATGGGATGCGCCATCATATTTCTTCTCAACGCTCTGCTCGCCAAGAGCGTTTTGTTGTCGTTCATGTTTGCGGTCGCGCTCGCAGTAGGCATCGTCCCGGAGGCGTTGCCGATCGTGATAACAATTGCGCTCTCAACTGGCGCACTACAACTGTCAAAACACAAAGTGATTGTCAAAAAACTTGCGGCAATTGAGAATATGGGTAACATAGATGTACTGTGCACAGACAAGACTGGGACTCTTACCGAGAACAGAATAACGCTTGAAGAATTCTTTGATGCTTCTGGCAAACGCGACGAAAGGCTCATTATGCTTGGTGTGCTCTGCAATTCCGCTGTGGTGCATGGAAACGACATCAGAGGTAACTCCATAGATGTCGCAATATGGCGATGGTGGAAACCTAGATTTGACCCAAAAAAGCTATCGGAATGGCAAAAAATATGCAACATCCCGTTCGATTATAACAGGCGGCGCATGTCAACCGTTGTTCGCAAAGGCAGTACACGTATGCTGATATGCAAAGGGGCTCCAGAATCTATTTTGCATGTTTGTAGCAAGGTCCGTATAGGTGATATACAAAGGTCTATCAAAAGGCACACGAAACGTCTGGAGAACATGTGGAGGGAATGGGGCAATCGCGGCTACAGAGTCATCGCTGTGGCCACTAAGAATGTGACAGCAAAGAGGGAGTACACAAAAGCTGATGAGCACGACCTTGTTTTCGAGGGGCTGTTGGTGTTCATGGACCCTCCCAAGGCAACAGCCGGCGCCGCCATCAAGAGGGCAGAACAACTGGGCGTGTGTATCAAAATTCTTACCGGCGACGAACCGCTCGTAACAAGAGAGGTTGCACGCAACGTTGGCCTTAATGTCACTGATGAACAAATCATCACAGGCGAGCAGCTCGAACAGATGAGTGATGCACAGTTGTCAAACATAATCGAGAAGACTGTTATATTCGCCAGAGTGACGCCCGAACAGAAGCACCGCATTGTAAATGTCTTGCATACCTTAGGCTGGACAACAGCCTACCTCGGGGATGGTGTGAATGATGCGCCGGCGTTGAAGGCGGCTGATGTTGGAATATCTGTAGACAGCGGCGTTGATATAGCCAAGGATGCGGCCGACATAGTGCTACTGCGCAAGGATCTGAACGTACTGATAGACGGCATTGTTGGAGGCCGAAAAACATTCAGCAACATCGTCAAATACACGCTGAACACGATGTCTGCAAACATTGGCAACATGGGCTCGTTAGGAATCATATCGCCATTGATACCATTCATTCCGTTGCTGCCGAGCCAGATACTGCTAACCAACTTCCTAACTGATACCCCCATGATATCAATATCCACGGACAATGTGGATGCTGAGGAACTTAAAAGGCCAAGACATTGGAACATCAAGCAAATAAGCAGGTTCAGCGTGCTGCTGGGAGCTGTCAGCTCAATATTCGACATAGTGACAATCGCCTTGCTAATATGGGCGCTCGCTGACGTCACGCTATTCAGGACGGCGTGGTTTCTCGAAAGCGTGCTTTCCGAGATAATCATCGTATTCAGCATCAGGGCGAGGCACTTCTTCCTGCGGAGTACACCACCAAGCAGGACACTGCTTGGAATCTCGGTTCTTGTAATACTAGCCACGTTGGCATTGCTGTACAGTCCGTTCGCTCCATTCTTTGAGCTAACCCAGCTGCCGGCATGGCTGTTGGGTGCTATAGTTTTAATACTTGCTGGTTATTTTGTTCTGACAGAATTAGTAAAGCTGGCGTACTGGAAATATGTGGCTAAAGCGGAGCATGTTTGATTGATATGGAAAAGACACTATTACTAACAAGTGGGCGCTGCGCCTGGGGTGAATGTTTCGCATGCGGTTGGGGCAGGCTTATTGGGCCACCACCGTCCATGCACAGACTCAAGAATATTTTGGACGAGAAGTTTAGGGAATTTAAAAAGGAAAAAATCACTGGGTTGAAAGTTTTCTCTTCCGGCTCTTTCCTCGATGATAAACAATTTCCAGCAGCTATCAGACGGTACCTTGTCAAAAAATGCATTGAACATGGAATACGTAAACTTACTGTTGAGTCGCGGCCGGAATTTGTTACACCTGAAAGGCTAGCTGACTTCAGCGGCATAAACCTTACTGTTGCCATCGGTCTTGAAGTAGCAGACAATGAGCTGCTGAAAAAATATCACAAGGGCTTCACGATTGAGGATTACATAAAGGCGGCAGAAATTTTGCATGCTGAAGGTTGCAAGCTACGCACATATCTCATGGTGGGCCTTCCATTCGTTGAGAATCATGCAGCAACCGTCAAAAAATCTGTCGAGTTCGCACGAAAGCATTCGGATAGCATCGTGCTCATCAATACGTTCCCACATTCAGCAGCACCAATCTTTGACATGTGGATTTCTGGTAAATGGAAGCCGCTGGACAGGAAACAGTTCAATGACATAGTAAGAAACTATCCTGATTGCGAGATCGAGTTTGACAACTTCGCATTCGTGCCGAAATTCCATAAAGAGAAGCAGGAATTCATCAAAGGCGCGACAGAAAAACAGTTATTGCATCCGCATTTTGAGGTGTGGCAGGATTATTTCGTACGATTTTATGATCCACCTGACGGTCTTGATATTGCGCTGTTCATCCCTTGCGCATTTCGCAAGCCTTACAGGAACAGTCGATTGCACAGGGCAATTTTCAGCATGCTAGAAAAAATGAAGATATTTAGGCGCTTGCATGTCATTGTTATAAGCTCACCGGGCGTGATTCCATATGAATTTTCAAATCACTATCCATTCACTAGCTATGACTGGCCAGAGTGGGAGGAAACGCCTGAAATAAAGAAAAGATATATCGAAGTGGTACAACGAAGAATAGAGAATTATTTAAAAGCTCACGGACGGCACTACAAGAAAATATACAGTTATCTCAAGCCTGACTCTGAGAGCTATGCTGCCCTTTGCAATGCCTGCAAAAGCCTTGGTATAGATATCGTGAATTGCCTCTCTGATGAAACGTATGAAAAGATAAAGGGTGAGAAAAATCCTTTGGCGTTGAAGGAGGCGCTAGATGATATGAAACACGTTCTTGAAAAAGGTTGAACCTTTAAGACCCAACCTTAAGCATTTGAATGATTATTTGACTGGTAGGCCGTTCTTCATTATTAGTTTACCGTCTGCAAACATGTTGCCGTTCTTTCCTTTCATAATCTTTATCATGTCTAGATGACTCGAGGCCACGTTCTTGCCGTGGTAGGCACCGGTATTGTGGCCTATCGCAATATGGATGGATCCAAATATTTTCTCATCAACAATCGTCTCGCCGATAAAACGCGCAGCCGGATTTGTACCAATTCCAAGCTCAGCAATGCGATCCTTCTCTCCGGTGTTAGCCCCTAAGAATTTTTTGAATATTGTTGCGCCATTGCCCGGCGCAGACCATTTTATCACCTTACCATCTTTGAATGTAAGTTTGAGATTTTTAACGAACCCGAAACCGTGTATGACAACATAATCGAAAATTATCACTCCGTTCGCGCTGTGCTCGAGCGGTGCAAGAAAGACCTCCCCGTCCGGAATGTTGAGACCGACATCACCATGCTTCAAATCTGTTTTATCTATCACACCATCCGCTACAAGAATAGGTCTGCCTTTTATGGAAAACGTCAGGTCGGTTCCGTCAGCGGCTGTTATCCTTATATTGTTCGCTCCCTTCAGTGCATCTTTGTAGTATTTGCATAACTGCCTGACCTTGGGCCTGAATGTTGCGGCAATCGAATCAATGAAAATTTTTCTGTATTTGGCTGGACTGACCAAATAATTCTTCTTTCGTACAGGCCAGCCGAAGTAACACCAGCGCATTCCATGTTTGTCCATTATCTGGCGCAGTTTGCTCTCGGCTGGCGCGCCCAGAAGCCCCTTTGCTTCAAGCCCACGCAACCAGTTGTCATCCTCGTCGCCGCCGAGAAAAATACGCACATCATTGGTCGCCGCCATGATTTTGGCTGAGGGTGGTAGCTCGGCAGCAGTATCGAACGGTATAAGTTGTAGATGGGCGCGGCTGTCGGCAGAACTATAAGGAATTGTTGTGATGTGGCCGCCGCGCTTCCAGACCTCGCGCTTGATGAGCCTTGACAACTCTACACATTCAGGTTCAGTTTCGTTATATGTGAGGCGTACGGTCTCACCGACCATCTTCTTCACAAAATATTTCTTGCCTCGTTTTATCAGCAGCGGGCCATAATCAGGGTCAGAAAGCTTGTCGATGAGCTTCTGCCTTTTGAACCTTTTCGGGTCCAAATACCTCATGGAAATTATCTTGTCAATTATTTTTCCGTAGCGTGCTCTGGCAAGAGCTATTCCTGGATTGGGCTTTCGGCCGACTGGGATGGACTTAGCAACAAGGTTATGAGCTATTGTTTTTAGATTCATGGTATCAGTCTATGTGGAAATTTTGTTAATAGTTTTGGGCCTGAGGCTGTTAATAAAAACATATCCTCTATACGTACACCGCCCCATCCGCTGAAATATAGGCCTGGCTCTATGGTGAACACCATACCTGGACGGAGTCTGTCCTTGGAGTGTTCTGAAATCGACGGGCTCTCATGTATATCAACGCCCACACCATGCCCGAGACCATGGATGAACGCTTTGCCCAGCCCGAGCCTGCGCGCAACATCGCGCGCGGCAAAATCAACAACAGCAGCCTTCTGGCCAACCTTGATTTTTTTCAGTGCCGTCGCTCGCATTTTCAGAACAGTGTTGTAAATCGTTCTTTCTTTAGGGCCTGGTTTGATACAAAAAGTTCGTGTCATGTCAGCACACCATCCATCAAACTTCGCGCCAATGTCTACGATAACAAGATCATGTGGTCTTATCTTACGGTCTGTGATGCCCATGTGCGGGATTGCTGACTGCGGCCCAGAACTTATTATTGTATCGAATGCGAACCAGTCCGCGCCTGCGCGGCGCATGGCTGACTCCGCAACAGCAGCAAGCTCACGCTCTGTTATGCCGGGTTTCAACGCCTTTCGGACAGCTTCCATACCAGCAACGGTTATTTGTAGGGCTCTCTTTATTTTAACTACTTCGTCTGAAGTCTTGACCTCACGCAATTTTGTTATTGGTTCTGAGGCCGGCACAAGCTTGGCTTTTATGTATTTTCTGGCTTGCTGCAACTGCCGCACCGAAAGGTCCGCGTCCTCATACCCTACACGGCCTCTGCCTACGATATTCGAGATTTCGCGCCACCAGTTCCTCTTTTTTACTATGTAGGGCCTGAAACCTGTTGGCAGACGCATGCGCTCAAACTCGGTTGTTATTATTATCGGTTCTGCTTTTGCAGGTATTATTACTGTTGCTCCAAGATTGCTTTCACCAGTAAGCCAGCGTATGTTCGGTTCGCTGCTAACGAGCAACCAATCCATTCTTTTCTTCTTGAGCGCATTCTGGAGCTGAGCAACACGGCTGACCATATCTAATCAATCATGTGGGTGAAACAAAAAGGCTGCTGTTAAAGGTCGGCTGATGTTATGATACGAATGTTCTCTGGTACGTTGCGTACGGATGCACGCATCGCTGCTATCAGCTTGACGCCGCGCTGTGCTGCAAAGTTGGCCAAACGCTGATCTGCTTCGCCGTCTAGCACAATCATATCGGCTTGCAGTTCACGCAACGCGTTGAAGACCTCACGCAATGGCACCTTGCCGATTATTTCACCATCCTCCTTCATCAAATAGGCCGCGCGTGTACCTGTCAGCTCCTCAAGTGTAGACCTCAACAGCTCTGCTGTCTCCGGCTCGATCACACGTCTCGATCTGCGTTCCTCACGACGCTCCGTGCGCTCAGTGCTGCCTATCTCAGGTATCTTTGCTTGATCTGCTGGAATTCGTTCGCGGAGGGCCTTGAACAGTTCCTTCTTGGTTAGGTCCTCGACTTCCTTACCACGCGGTGCGCGCGCAACAAAATCGATGTCGCATGTCGCCATTAGCTCTTTCAATATAAGGTCTCCACCACGGTCACCGTCTAAGAAAACGGTCACTTCCTTCTGCTTCGTCAGC
This sequence comes from Candidatus Aenigmatarchaeota archaeon, assembly GCA_018920245.1. Classification (GTDB taxonomy): domain Archaea; phylum Aenigmatarchaeota; class Aenigmatarchaeia; order Aenigmatarchaeales; family JAHLMS01; genus JAHLMS01. The sequence goes on along the minus strand of JAHLMS010000004.1, from coordinate 20,627 downwards.
TCTGCCAAGGCTGGTGGAACAGAGGTGCCCTCCACAGCTATCACATTCTTTATACCGTGGCGCAGCAGCAAGAGCACATCCGCACGGCCCTCCACAATTATTATGCTATCATAATTCTCAATACCTGGGCCTGCAGGAAGACCCTGCCAGCTAGATATTTCTGCACCGCGCACTGCTTCCTTCAGTTGTTCTGCTAGCTCAGAGACCTCTGGCATACCTTCCTCAAATATCTTGCTAAGAAGTTCCTTTGCACGGTTGACGACATATTGCCTTTTCGCAGAGCGCACATCCTCGACCTTCTCGACTGTGAGTCTTGCATTGGCTGGACCTATGCGCTCGATGGTTTCTATACATGCTGCAATCAGTGCGGTTTCAGTACTGTCGAGCGAGCTAGGAATTATAATAATCCCAGATGTCTTGCCGCCTCTTGTGTTCAGCTCAACATCTATCCTCCCTATGCGACCGGTCTGTTGAAGTTCCCTCAAGTCCATATCAGGCCCGAGGAGCCCCTCAGTCTGTCCAAATACCGCTCCAATTACATCTGGTTTTTCAACCGTTCCGTCAGCCTCGAAGCGTGCGTATATTGTGTATTTTGATGCGGCTTGTGCTAATTTCGCCATTATAATCATCTCCTTTTATGGTTTTCAATTCTTCCACCGTTTTTATCTTGAGTTTTGCAAACAGCAATCCGATTTTTCTTCTCATATTCTGATCGGCCCTGTTGCGTAGAAAGAGGTTCAGCCGAGCCGCAATGCGGCGGCCTTCGGCATCGAAGTCTGTAAGGATAACGGCTTTGCCTTCCACAGCCTCGGCCGTTTCCCAAAGACCCCTGTGCACGGTAACAATCTGCTTGAAACCCAATGATCGTAATGCCGCGCGGTCCCGAGCGCCCTCAACAATCACAGTCCTGTTTTTTATTTTATTCAAGACCTTGAGGAGCTCGTCCCGCACCTCTTTCTCTACTAGCATATTGGAAATGAGAGTATTTAAAGTTTAAAACCCTGTTTGTAACAGAACAATGCTAAAGTTCTGATGCCTCATCCTTGCAGGAATCACAAACCCAGCGGTCATTTATAAGGTGCAAGGCTTCCGAGAAATTGCCACACAACTCACAGTCGCCTGAATTAAACTCTTCTATCGTTGGTGGTGGTTCCGACATAAGCAACCGTTCGCGCAGAATCTCGATTGCTGCTGGTGCGACCTTAGCTATTTCCCTGTCAGAAATCAGGCCCACAAGCTTGCCCATTCTCACAACAGGCAGACGTTCAAACCCATGCTTGACCATAACCTTTGCTGCATCGGCCAGGTCATCGTCTGGTGAGCATGTTACAACAGGCGAACCCATGATCTCCTTTAGAGTGACCTTAGAGGCCTGCTTGTCTAATGCCGTGACCTTGTCTACAATGTCCTCGCGTGTGACAACACCTACTGGGCGATTGCCTTCACAAATAACAAGCATACCCACATCCTCATCTCGCATGAGCCTGCTTCCTTCCATAACAGTCTGGGAAGGTCTTGCTGTGATGACGCGGCTGACCATGGCCTCAGACACTTTTATTCCGGTTGGCATAACATCAGATACTGGCGGAAATTATATAAATATATGTGTGCTCGGCAACATGTAAAAGATTTTTAACAAAATTCGAAGCAATTGGTCATACTGGTGGTTGAACACATATCTATAAATAAATGCTCGACAAAACATGAGTATGGTCGATCGGGCCGGTCTCGCAAGAGATGCGCTGGCCAAACGCATTGCAGGTGAAATTGTTCTGAGCAGCGATGCAGGAAAGGTAATTTCTAAGTGGAGAAACATTTTCAAAATACCACAGCGCAGACTGGCTGATGAAATGGGAATAATGCCTTCTGTTATCAGCGATTATGAGAATGGTAGGCGGTCGAGCCCTGGTATAAAAGTTGTTCGAAAGATGGTTAATGCTATGCTTGTTTTGGACGAGAGGGCTGGTGGGAAAGTTATAAAGGAGTTCAGCGAATGGCCTGCTAAAACAGGGCTCTCGGAAGCGATCCTAGATCTTAAGGAATTTGAAGTGCCGGTGTCTGTACGCGAATTCTGTAAGGCTGTTGATGCTGCAGTTGTTGCAAGGTGCGATTTGTTGGATAATAAAATTCATGGTTATACGATAATTGACAGCTTGAAAGCGATCATAGATATCCCACCATTCGAGCTCGTAAAGCTCTATGGGTTGACAAGTGAGAGGGCTCTGGTTTTCACAGGCGCGCATCGTGGAAAATCTTCTATGGTCGCCCTTAAGGTTACCAACTTAAAACCAGGTCTTGTAATACTCCATGGTGCTGAGGCTGTGGACGACCTTGCTAAAAGGATAGCTGAAATCGAAGACATACCGTTAGCTATTTCTAGAATACGTAATTTAGATGAAATGATTGCATCGCTTAAGAAAACCTTTGGTGGGTAGGCCCCCTCATTTCTTTTAGAACGCATATTCAACAAATGTAATAACATGTTATTTATTCTTATAACATTGTTATAAGAAATAAAGGTTTGATCTTCTATTTTTATTTTATTTTTTACATAAGAAATATTCGGGTCATCGTTTCCGATGGAAGTAATTATAACAATGTTATAATTCATTTTTTTCAAAAAATGAAGGTAAAAATGAAGGTTCTTAAGGAAAGTTAACGTTCCACCGGAAACAAGGGGGTTCATGTGAAATTAAATATAAATATCTTCACTTACATACAGCATCCGGTTTAAAGGAAACAAGGGTGGCAGGTGTCGTATATGACTCAAAAACTCCAGGAAATATTTACACAGTTTCTTGAAAACAAGCCCATATTTGCCCAAAGAGCCGCGCTCACAATATCCTTTACACCAGAAACTATACCACATAGAGAAAAACAAATAGCCGATCTTGGGCGCATATTGGCGCCAGCGTTGCGTGGCGGCAAACCATCAAACGTTTTCATATATGGTAGGACAGGCACCGGAAAGTCCTTAGTTTCACTGTTCGTTTGCTCTGAACTAAAAAAGGCAGCCAAAGGCAACGACATCAAACCAATCTATATCAACTGTAAAATGAAGAAGGTGGCAGACACAGAATATAGGCTCCTTGCAGGCTTGTTGAAAGAGCTTGGAGAGGATGTACCGTTCACAGGCCTTCCAACTGATCAGCTCTACCAAACACTTTTTAAGAAGGTTGATGAGAAGGAGCAGGTAGTGCTTTTGATAATAGATGAGATAGATGCCCTTGTGGCGAAGACTGGTGATGAGATACTTTATAATTTGACAAGAGCCAACAGTGAACTGAAAAAAGCCAAGCTTGCGCTTATAGGTATCACAAACGATCTAGGGTTCATCGAGCGCCTTGACCCGCGTATCAAGTCGAGTCTTTCTGAAGAGGAGTTGTTGTTCCCCCCATATAACGCAGTTCAGCTTCAAGACATACTTAGGCAAAGGGCCAGCCTTGCGTTCGTGCCTGGTGTGCTCGAGGATGGTGTGATAGAGAAGGCTGCTGCACTGGCTGCACAAGAGCATGGAGATGCTAGACGGGCGCTGGACCTGCTTCGTGTTGCTGGTGAGTTGGCCGAGCGTGCTGCTGAGGCAAAGGTTACGATAAAGCATGTTGATGCTGCTCAAGATAAAATAGACCAAGACCGCGTCCTGGAAATAGTCAAATCACAGGCGAGACAGAGCCAGGCTGTGTTGTGGGCCATAATCCAAGCAACTGAAGGGAAAAAGGCAGTAGAGAGCGGCCATGTCTTTGATGCCTATAACAAAATATGCATTGCGCATGGTCTCAAACCATTGACGCAACGCCGCGTTAGCGACCTAATAGCCGAGCTTGACTTGTTCGGAATAATCAATACTAAGGTAATTTCAAGGGGTAGAGGTGGCAGGACGAGATTAATAAGCACTAATTTATCTTCATTGACATTAACAAAGCTTAAAAATACTTTAATGGAAATATTTATATAAATAAAGGTGAAATTTATAAACAACAATAAGATACAGGAACTTATAGCTTCTGGCGTTTTAATAGAGGAAAAAGCAGCACAAAAACTATCTTTAATGGATAATAACAAATTAAATATAGTAATTAATAAAATAAATATTAAAAAACCAACAATTTTAACAGAATCTTTATTATTGAGTTATTTTCCACAACCAGTAAAAATTATAAAAGAATTTAATGTTATAAAACCAAAGAGCATACAAGAATTTGTAAATGCCATTAATTTGAAATATACGTCTTTACAAAATGTTTTAATACAAAAAACAGACATAAAAAATATTGTTTCAATTAAAAATATAGGAAATGAGCACTGTATCATTATAGGAATGATAAGGAAAGTTAATGATGCTCCAGAAAAGATGTATGTAGAAATAGAGGATCCAACAGGCTCTATTTTTGTAAATATGTCAAAGAATTCATTCTATAGCAAAATAAGGGAGGATGATGTCGTTGCTATTAGCGGAAAGAAGGTTGGTAATATTTTTGAAGCAGAGGATATAGTCTGGCCTGATGTGCCACTAAGAACAGCAACAGTCGGAAATGGAAAGATGTTATTCCTTTCGGGACAGACATTAAATGATAAAATATGTGAATTGATCATGGATGCGGACTACATATTCGTCCACAACTGTGCAGGCTGGGAG
>JAHLMS010000004.1:3984-15981 GCA_018920245.1 Candidatus Aenigmatarchaeota archaeon | reverse complement strand
GGCTATCGCTAAGAATAGCTCCGCACAGTGGGTGGTTGTAGGAAACAAAACCGAAACAAATCAAAATGTCACGTTTGTCACAAATCCATGCATGCTTGAGGTCGGCGGGCTCTTGCTGTTAATTTATTTTGGTCAGGAACATGTGTCAGACGCTCTGCGCAGGCGTTTCATATCAATCAGCGGAACGGATTTCATAATTGATCCTGTACCGGACATCGTTTTTGCTTCAGTGGATAGCCCCACCAACTATAAAGGCATAACAATAATCAGCAACGGCCGCATTGATGCGGAGAGCCGCGATGCTACCCCTCTATAGAAAATGTTAAATGTTTTACATAAACAATGGGTGTTGATATAAATGCAACTACAGCTGCTTGATGCCGACTACACGCTCGTGAACGGCCGGCCCATTGTTAGGTTGTTCGGCAAAACGGAGAAAGGCGAGACTGTTTGTGTAATAGTTGAGAATGTGCGCCCATATTTCTTCCTACATCCACGCGAGGACATTGAGTTGAAGGACATTGAATACGAGCTTGAAAAGAACAATCTGGACTACGAGGTCGTTGAAAGGTTCCTGCCTATTGGCTGGTCGCCGAAGCCTGTGAAAATGCTCAAGATAATCGGTCGTGACCCCTCAAAGATTCCTGAAATTAGGGCATGGATTTCGAGATTCGGCACACCATACGAGGCTGATGTGTTGTTCAAATATCGCTACATGGTTGACAATGGCCTTCGTGGCATGGCGTGGTTCAGTGTGGAAGGCAAGCCCGTTCAGACAGGCACTGTTAAGTGCAAGACGGTATGTGCAGACAGAATAAAACCACTCGAAATGCTCAGCAACGCGCCACTGCGCTATATGGCTCTGGACATCGAATGCGCGCCCCAATCAGGACTTCCGAATGCAGATAACGACCCAATAATAATGATAAGCTTGGTTTTCTGGCCTGATTGGAAAGGAAAATCATCCATCGTTCTAGTCTCGAAACACACATCGCTTCCGGACTGTATTGGTTTCGCTGATGAGACTGAGATGCTCAAGAGATTTAAGGACATCATGGACGATTATGATCCAGACATCGTGACAGGTTATAACATCACAAACTTCGACCTACCTTACATTCTGAGACGGCTCGAGGTATTGGACCTTCCGCGCGACCTCGGACGTGCGGAAAAGGCGGCATGGGCGCGCAAGCTCTCAATGACACAAGCAATAACTCTCACAGGCAGGGTTGTCGTTGATCCTTATGATATAATCAGACGCGATCCTTGGGTGAAATTGAAACGGTATGACTTGCGTACGGTCGCGAAGAGCCTTCTTGGTGAGGAAAAGCTCGAGATGTCGGGCTCTTCAGAGATAACGACACTTTGGAAAGGCGGGCTTGAAGATCTGAAGCGCTTAGTCAACTACAACCGCAGGGATTCCGAGCTCGCGATGCGCCTACTCCTGGAAAAGGGATTACTAGACAAATTTTTTGAGATTGCGAAGATATCAGGGTTGTTGCTTCAGGATGCGCTTGGTGGGCAGTCGATGCGGCATGAATGCAAGCTCCTTCACGAGTTCAGGAAAAGGAACTTTGTGATGCCATGCAAACCAGATGGGGCTGAGCTCACAAAACGGAAGGCTGAGCGTGAGGAGGCTGGGCTGAAAGGAGCGCTCGTGCTAGAACCCGAAACAGGACTGCATGCATCTGGTTGCACAATTGTGCTCGATTTTACGTCGCTGTATCCTTCACTCATAAAAGCATTCAACATCTGTCCGACAACATGGCTGAAAAATGTCGGGCCTGATTCACCACCACATTTCACCTCACCATTCAACACATGTTTTGTAAAACCAGAGGTGCGTGAAGGTGTGTTGCCTGCGATTGTCCGTGAGCTCATAAATACGCGTGCGGCCGTCCGTGCTCAAGCAAGGACGGAGGTTGATAACGAGAAGAAACGCATATTGAATGCGAAGCAGTTGGCGCTCAAGGACATGGCTAATAGCTTGTATGGCTACACAGGGTTTGTGCACGGTCGCATCTATGTCATGGACATCGCAAATACCATAACAGCATACGGTAGGGACACAATTACGAATGCGAAAAAGATAATTGAAGACAATTTCCCATACAAGGTTATCTATGCAGACACAGATTCGACCTTTATTAAGACAGATATTGTAGACCTAGATGCCGCGCAGGAGATGGGTATAAAGATTTCAAGGTTTGTGACTGAGCGCCTACCTGGGCTCGAGCTAAAATATGAGAAGCTTTTCAGGACATTTTTGATTGAGACGAAAAAGCGATATGCAGGTTGGTGTTTCGAGAAGGAGAAGGATGGGTGGAAGGATAAAATTGAAATGAAAGGTATAGAGACCGTCCGAAGGGATTGGTGTGCACTAACATCCGAGACTATGAATAAGGTACTGGACATAGTGCTTCGTGATGGCGATGTGAAGAAGGCCGCAAAGTTCGTGCGCGATGTTATTGCTGACCTGATCGCTGGCAAGGTTCCGCTAGAAAAGCTCACTATTGTTAAAGGTATAACAAAAGACTTGGAAGAGTATGACGGCGTTCAGCCACATGTCGAACTTGCGAAGAAGATTGTAAGCAGAGATCCGACAAAACAGAGGATGGTAGGCGAGCGGCTCGAATATGTGATAGTCAAAGGCAACGCATTACTATCCAAGCGTGCTGAGGATCCAGAGTTCGTGAAGGCCAAAGGTATGGAGATAGATTCGACTTATTATATTGAGAATCAACTGCTGCCTCCATTGGAGCGGATTTTTGAATCGGTCGGAGTCAGCAGAACAGAGTTGATACATGGCACGAAACAGATGTCTCTGCTTTCAGCTCTAAATGGGCAGAAGCCAACGCCTTCACCAGAGAAGACAGTGCTGAAAAGCTACGAGGCTATTGTCTGTCGCAAATGTTACTGGTCTTTCAGGAGGCCGACGTTGACAGGAGTGTGCCCAACCTGCGGGGGACAGTTGTTCTTCTCATCAGGTACTTCGCTGGGAAAGTTTTTGGAACCAACCAAATCCTAAATTCTCGCAAAATATAAGATGGTTGGCACTATCAGACAGCCCATAGCCCAACTGCGGCGCACGCTGAGTTTTTGTGCAAGTAGTCCGATGCCTGTGGCGGTGCAAAGCACAATAAGGCCGGTGGGTCCTGACAACAACGCAACAAGCGACAATATACCGATCAACACCCATCCACACAATTTCTGATAATTAACGTGTCGCAGCCACCGCAGCGTGTGTCTCGCAAGTCGAAGCGTCAGCCATATGCCGATTACTGCGGCCAGCAATACAACTGTGCTGAACAAGATTATTTCATTGACACCAATTTTTATCAGCTGGCCGACAGCGACAGCTATTCCTGAGCGCGGATTGCCTATCAACCATAATGCGAATAGTGAATAAAGCATATCGGCTGCTGATATTCCACCGAGTGTGACAAGAAAGTGGCGCGTGTTTGCATCTTCATCCGTGTTTTTGCTTTGCACAAGCATCGCTGCTTGTGATGAGCCTATACCAGGGAGCATACCAGCAAGTATGCCAGCCAGAGCACCAGTTAAAATTCCGGGCATGATTTCAGAAAGTTTCTCTTTAGGTGCGCTATCAAGAATTGTTTCATGAAGCATCGGCCGTTCCTTGAGAGCTATAATTAATGTTGGCACGCCAAACAGTCCTGACAATAACGGTAGCAGGCCTTGGTCAATCACGAAGATATCAAGCACAACAAAACCGAGAAGACCGGTCAATCCGAAAATCACCATCGCTGCTCCCATTTTTCTGATATTTGATTCGCAGAACAGCAGATAGATGACTGCACCAGCAAGCAACCAGTGGGTATTTGGCCTGATGTACGAATATATGGGCGGAATAACAACGGTCAGCAATGGCAACAACAAAATTCCAAGCGCGATTGCTCCAAGCCCTCCGAACGCCGTCAACTGTACGGCTTCCAGACCACGGCCCTCCAGCAACATGCGGTGGCCAGGCAAAACGCTCAATACCTCATCTTCATCAGGTGCCCCCAGAAAAATTGATGGAATGAATGCGATAAAGCTGTTGATCACACCAGCTGTTACGAGAATTATGGCAGCATTCAAAGGTTCGAAGAATGAAGCGAATGCAAGTATTAATGGTATTGTGTTGTTCGGATGGATGCCAGGCAGAAGGCCGGCTATAACACCAAGTAGAGCACCCAACATAAACGCAACGATTACGAGTAACACTATCAAATGATTATTTACTTTCAGCAAAAATCTGTTTGACCACCAATAGTGGTGAAATCTAACACGAAACCTTTTTATTCTTCAGAAGGCTTATCAGCGTTATGTTCAACTTAGGCGGGCGGCAGATGGAAAAGATGGTGAAGCAGCTTGGTATAACAACGGAGAACATTCCGGCAGACCAAGTCATAATCAGGAGCGGCAGCAAGGAGATAGTAATTGACAAGCCGAACATTACAAAGGTCAAGATAGCAGGTCAAGATACGTTCCAGATTATTGGTGAAATTTCTGAAAGACTGAAAGAAAAATTCTCTGAGGATGATGTGAAATTGGTCGCGAGCCAGGCGGGCGCCAGCATGGACGACGCAAAAAAGGCACTTGAGGAAACCGGTGACATTGCTGCAGCAATAATGAAGCTCAAGCAATAGCAATTTATTCAGTGCTCTTCCGCACCTAATATTTTCTCCGCGACATGTCCGAATGCCGGCCGTGTTATAAACACGCCGATAAGCACACCTAGCGTGGTCGTTATGGCGAAGCCACGCATTACGCCTATGCCTACGAACAACAGAGGCAGCATTGCAGCAATTATCGTGCCTGCTGCACCAAACACTATGAACAGCGCCCGCTTGAGCCGCTGGCGCACAGTATAAACCGTCTTCTCCTTGCGGCCCAGCAATATTTCATCAACCATCATTATCTGGTCATTGGTGCCTGTCCCCAACGCGGCAATCAGACCTGCTATGCTTGCAAGATCTATGGTCCAGCCTATTGCTGCAGCCGCACCGAGTATTAAGATTGCCTCTGAAAAGTCCCATATTAACATCGGAATCACTATCTTAATTCTGCGATATCTTATGAAAACAACGACCGAGACGGCTGCCGCTGCAGTGAGTGCAGCTATCCCGGCTGCTTTCATGAACTCTGCCCCGAGTGATGCACTGATGGAATCAACACGCGAGACGGTTAGTTGAACTGGCAATGCTCCTGAGGAGAGCACCGATTGCAACATGCGTCTTTCAGCCAGGGCTGCGGATTGAGTCTCACGCGTACCTGTTATCGATGCTGTTCTGGTTATCTTGCCACCGAGGTCTGAATCTATGTTAAGCTGGCTTATAGGTTTGTCGTCAAGGAAAAGATATATTTGGCTTTCAAGATAGCTGTCACCTGTGTTTGGATCAACAATGACGCGCATGCCTTTTGTAACATCCGCGAAGCGTTGGGCACCAGAGTCACTGACCTGTATGCCAAATTCGAACTGCCAGACGTTGCCCACGCGCATGACCCTTGATGTGCAAATGCCGGCCTGCTCTACCATACAGACAGATTTTATGTCAGTGCTGTTGAACACGGTTGCACCAACTATTACAGACGAATTCGTTATGTTTAGCAGTTGCCACTTGATACCATTAAGATCGAATGTGGAATTTAGTGCAACGACCTGGTCGGCTATGCGTGCAGAATCGTTACCCAAAACAACAACACTGTAATTGTTGTCAGCAATGCGAAGGTTGCCGCTGTTGTTCGTGATAGCAACAATCTTTGGTATTTTCGCTTCGAATCTACCCTGCTTAGCGAGTAGGTTATCTATTTCCTCCCTACTACCTCCGGCCATCTCGATTTGAATGTATGAGTTTCCAGAAACATCCTTGACACTCTGGAACTTTGATTCACGGAGGCCATAGATGTTTATGCGCGTCTCAAGCGTACTTATGGTTTGTGCCATGATTTCGTCGCTGACATTCTCAACAGGTTTAAGCAATATGCGGGTCCCGCCTACCATGTCCATACCGAAGCTTAGCCTTGACGAGGGCACTTTTACAACCGTTATTTTGAGCCCAGGTTCAGCTATCTCTGCAAGGTCAAGCTTGCCGTTGTGCATGAACCTGAACGTGCCCGTAAAATTTTCGAACTGAAGCAGGTCTTCTGGTGTCTTTATATCCATCTCATTCGCCCAGTTCAGAATTTCTCCAGGCTTGAGCTTGCCGACCAACGGGCTGTCTGCTGCGACGCTCTTGACAAGGACGCCTGTTGTCGGACGCGGAAATATCATGTAAAGTGCGAGTGCGAGGCATATAATCACGAGTATTACGCGCCAGTCTTTCAGAATGTCCTTAATCATATAATCGCCTTCTTCGCCTTCCTCTCCACATACCAACGGAGGAGACCCGCGTTCGTTATCCATGTATACGGTATGTCGGCTAGAAGTCCGAGCAGCAAAACGGACGCGATATGAATTATCACTGACGACGATGATATAATGTATAGTGCAGCGAGTGCTGCTATCGCGGTGCCTGTCATTGTCAGGCCAGTCCTCATGGCCCCTCTAATTTTTGTGTTAATGTCACCCTCGGCTGATTTCAGTACGCGCGAAGTCAGTAGCACGTCTGTGTCAACAGAGTAGCCTACAAGCATAAGCAGTGCCGAGAATGTGGCAAGGGATAGCTTAATACCAAGAAGCTGCGAGGCGGCCAATGCAGTAATAAGATCCGAAGCCCCGCAAAGTATGACATAGATGCTTGGCATAGGCACACGAAATATTATGAAAATTGTTATGGACATTGCGATGAAGGCGATGAGCAGAGCAATCTGCGCCTGCTGGAAGAACGAGGCACCGAGCGCAGGGCCGATGGTCTGCACAGAATAGTTTGAGAGGTTCCAACCTGCTGCAGCGAGTACCTTCATTACTTCGTCAGAGTTTGCTTCAACAGGAAGTTCAATTATCACAGTCCAGCCTGTAACGCCCCTTGCCGATCTCACATTAGCACCGAACGACTTCAGCGCCGACTCCATTGCTGCAGTATCCGGTGAGGTCGACACGTCGCCTGTTATCTGGGTGCCGCCCTTGAGGTCTATATCCAATGTCAAACCAGGCCCTAAGGAAAGCCATATCACATAAACAGTCGAAAAAATTAACATTATTGTCGGCAGCAGCATCAGTAGCTTGTAGTTCACTGCCGGAAGCCTTATTTTGTTTTTATGTACAGTTTCCTGTTCCATATCCTCACATTCAATTTGATAAACTATATAAAGCAAACTGAGCTTTAACTGTCTATGCGCGTTGGTATTATTGGCGCCGGCATAAACGGGCTATGGCTCGCTTGGCAACTGGCCAAGAGGGGCAACGAGGTGACGGTTTTTGAGTCGAAGGATACAATAGGCAAGCCTGTTTGCTCAGGCCTTGTCAGTGAGCGCATATGGCATTTTGTGCCTAGGAAGCAAGAACTGGTACGGAACATCATTCATAGTGCGCGCATCCATTTTCCAACCAAAACAGTCAAACTCAACTTCACCCCACGGATGCTTGTGCTCGACCACGCAGAGCTCGACCGATATGTGGCCGAATTGGCGACGAAAGCCGGCGCAAAAATAATGCTTGGACACAGCTTCACAAGACTTTTCCATATTAGCGGATCGAAACCACAGATAGCCGTGAGTGCCACACAGTCTATGGACTCTGTGCCGCCGAAGCACACGCATGTGTATGAATTTGATGTCATTATCGGCAGCGACGGCCCACACTCAATGGTGAGGCAACAGCTCGGTATTCCTAGCCCAAAATTCAGACTTGGAATGATATGTTTTGTGGCCAAAAAGGACAAGTCAGATGTTGTAGATGTTTACCCTCACAAACATGGCTTCAGTTGGATAATTCCAAGGGGAGAAAACATAGAATACGGAACGCTCGAGGAGCCTGGTGTTGCGAAAAAGCAGTTTGGGCATTTCTGTGCTGTGAACCGCATAAAACCGAAGGACGTGCTTTCTGCGACAATTCCTCACGGTCTCGTTACGGCAGCAAAAGGCAATGTAGCGCTTGCTGGTGATGCAATAGGACTCACAAAATCGTGGAGCTGGGGCGGCATCGTTTGGGGCCTGACAGGTTGCGGGCTACTTGTAAAGGCGTTTCCAAATCTCGGCCGTTATAACCAGCAGCTCGAGCGCCATTTCGGGCCGCGTATGTTCTTTTCAGATGTGGCGACAGCCATGGCGTTCTGGCTCGGCTTCCATTCACCATTCCTTTTGCCGCGGAAGCTCACAATAGACAGCGACTGGGTGTTTGAGTAGTGCTCTTTAGTGTTTAAATATTTTGTCAGTTTATTGATTACTATGAGAACTCTTTCAATTATAATTCCGACAAAGAATGAACCTTTGATACAAGAGTTGGTTAATGATATTAATAGCAAGGTAAAAGTTGCGCATGAGATTATAGTTGTTGATAAGAGCACAGAACTACCAAAATTGCATGGCGCGAAAGTTATTCGACAAAAGAGCGACGGTCTTGGTAACGCTTTCTTGGAAGGCTTAGCCATAGCAAAAGGGGATGTTGTGGCACTTATGGATGGAGACGGCTCTCACGACCCGGCAGATATCCCTAGGTTACTTGAAAAACTACAAAACTATGACATAGTAATAGGTTCGAAGTTCTTGCCAGGCGGAAAGACTGAGGACCCGCTTTCGCGCGTGCTTGTGAGCAAGGCCTTTGCGCTCATCACAAGAATCCTATTAAGAATAGATTTAAAGGATCCAATGACAGGTTTTATGGTTGCGAAACGTGATGTTTTGAACAGGGTGAAATTTAATCCTAAGGGCTACAAAATTGTTATAGAAACTATATGCAAATCGAAGGCACCTGTGGCCGAAGTTCCTATAACATTTCATGCGAGAAAAGCAGGCGAGTCTAAGGTCGGTTTTAATTTGAGAGGATTAAAGGAGGCCATGAGAATATTAAGTTTACTGTTCGAGTTGAGGAGATATAGATGAGGATAGCAATAATAGGGGGTGGTTTGACCGGGCTTACAGCGGCGTATGCGCTTGCTGGAAAGCATTCTGTCGTCGTCTTCGAAAAGGATAAGGATCTAGGTGGGATGGCAGGATCATACATTGTAGACTGGGATGGAAAGAAATGGTCCATAAGTAAGACATATCATCATATACTTAATGGCGATGAAACAACAAAAAACATGATAAAAAGTCTTGGTCTAGATAGCAAGTTACACTGGAAGAAAGTCAAGCAAGGATTCATTTACAATGACAAGATATACGGGTTTTCAACCCTAACAGAGATTCTCAAATTTCCTTTGCCACTTGCAGACAAAATACGTCTTGCCAAATTTGTGCTTTTCGGTACAAAGAAAAAGGATTGGAGTGTGCTAGAAGGAGTAAACGCTAAAGATTGGATAATCAAAGAGGCCGGACAGAGAAACTTTGATGTTTTCTTCGATCAATTAATCAGGAACAAATTTCACGAACCGGCGGAGAATATATCAGCCTCTTGGGTTGGAACGCGTTTCGTCAAGGAGTCTTCATCTTTCCTAAAGAGTTTCGGATGGCTGGAGGGCGGTATTTCACAGATAGTTTATGGTCTTGCCGAAGGAATAAAGAATAGAGGAGGGAAAATATTTACGGATACAAAGGTTATTTCAATAAAAAACGAAAAGCAAAAAAAACTGATTTATGAGAAAAACGGCTTGAAGAAGCAGCTTATCTTTGATGTGATAGTCAGTACAGTGGCACCAGAAGTCATTCTGAATTTGGTAGATAAGCTGCCAGAAGATGTTGAAAGGCAACTAAGAAAGATACGCTACCTCAGTTGCATATGCATGACAGCTGGTCTTAAGAAGGAGTTCACAGACAGATATTGGATGAATGTGTTGGACAAGGATAAACCGTTTTCTGCGGTTTTCAACCACACTGCGCTTTACGAGGATGCTGCGCCAGCAGGCAAGTCTGTGTTTTTTGTTGCTACTTATCTGATGCGCGACGAACCTCTATGGAAGAAAAGCGATGAAGAGATAAAGAATATCTATGTGGAAGCCTTAAACAAGATATTACCTGGTTTTAAATACAATATCGAGTGGTGGAGGATTTTCAAGATCGAGTATGCAGAAGCAATTTATAGGACCGGCTTTATAAACCCGCCTATGTTTACAGACGGTCTGTACTTTGCAGGTATTTATAGAATTTATCCTAAAATAAGAAATATGTCATCTGCGATGGAGGAAGGACTTGCTGTAGCAGCAAAAATAGAGGAGAATGTAAAAAATGTCTGATGTTGTTTTCGTTAAGCTTAAGTCTGTAACAAAAGAAGGTGTGCGGGAAGCGGTCCATAGAGCCATGGATATGGGCGAGTGGAAGAAATACATATATGGAAATAAAATTTTTGTAAAGATCAACGGTATATCTGATCAACTTGTGCCAGGGCAATGTACATCCCCCTGGGTTATAGATGCTGTATTAGAAAAGTTGTGCAAGGAATATTCAAACGCGGACATTTATATGGGAGATGCCAACCTTGCAGCAGCGCAGCAATTGAACAGGGCTGCAAGGTTATGGGGCTTCTATGATCTGGCAGCCAAATATGGTGTGAAGTTTGTCAATCTTTCTGAAGACCGATTGGTTGAGGTCGATGTGAATGGAAAGATTTTCAAAAAGCTAACACTACCAAAGATTCTTGTTGATGCTGATTCCATACTAAACATTCCGGTTGCAAAGACGCACTGCCTTACGATGCTCACATGCTCTTTGAAAAATCATTGGGGCATGGTTCCACGTTTTAGACACCAATATCATCCTGTAGCCGACCAATGTATAGCTGACATAAATTCTTATTTTAAGAAGACAAGATTTAACGTTGTAGACGCCACTGTTTGTATGGAAGGCAACGCACCGCGCACAGGCATACCGAAAATATGCAATGCCATATTTGCGTCGGCTGATCGTGTGGCATTGGATTATATCGTTGGAACATTCATGGGTTATGACGCTAGCAAGATAGCACATATAGAGCGCTCAGAAGAAATGGGTGTGGGTTCAAGGAAGAATATAAAAGTGATAGGCGACAAGCTTGAAATACATGACTTCAAGAAACCAGAACCGGAAAAGCAACCAATATTCAAATATGAGATGATGTTTAGGAAGTCGTTTCTCAAACCGCTGATATTTGATACCCCCATATTCAGGATATTCGCTGACATTGCAACGTTCTACAATACGAAGATATGGTATAACAAGTATGGCAAGCAGTACATCCGCGAAATGTTGCAGACTCCTTACGCAGCCGAGTTTAAACCTCTTATGGAGAAGAATAACGTGAAGGTATAGGTCATGCGCTTCCTTACGGCAAAAAATATCGTAACGTTCGTGCTGCTCGCCATCTCTGTGTTCGCGCTTCTGATTTTCTTTGGTAATTACAGCGAGATATATCAGGCACTGCTTATGATAAGAGTGGATGTCATAGCACTGATACTCGTACTAACACTGATGAACTATTTTCTGCGATATTTAAAATGGAATTACTTTTTGCGCACGCTCGACATACACATACCGTTCAGCTCTTCCATGCTCATCTTCCTCTCAGGACTCTCAATGGCGATAACACCAGGCAAAGTCGGCGAGGTCATGAAGTCTTATTTACTCAAGCAAATGTACCGTATAAAGATCCGGCGCAGTTTGATGGTTGTGGTCTCAGAGCGGCTGACAGACGTGTTTGGCCTTGCGGCACTCTGCCTGATTGGTCTGGGCACATTCTGGTCACAGAGCTACTTCCTCATAGTTATATTCGCTTTGATATTCGCTTCAATTTTTGTGTTCACTGATAGAACGATATTCTTTAAGCTTTGTGACTTATCAAAACATATACCGTTAGTCAGAAAGCATACAGCAACATTAAAGGAGATGTACGGACCATCCAGAAAATTGTTCTCATTCAAGTCCGTGCTCATAGGTACAGGAGTATCTATGATATCATGGTTCTTTGTGTGTATAGCGCTTTGT
>JAHLMS010000004.1:0-3974 GCA_018920245.1 Candidatus Aenigmatarchaeota archaeon | reverse complement strand
TCTTTGAATGTATAAGGCCTTATATTCTACTCATCAATCTGTCTGTACCTGCTTCGCTGTTCAGCTCTACATTTATATTCTCATTTTCATCGATATTCGGCTCTATGTTCGTGTTACCTGGCGGTCTCGGTGCAGCCGAGGGCAGTTTTGTGATGCTGCTTTTGCTTACTGGAACGAGCAAGGCTGTAGCCTCTGTTGCGACTATTGTAATAAGGATATGCACGCTGTTTTTCGGTGTTGGTATCGGTCTTGTCGCGTTATACTATGTCAACAGGAGAATTAATTCACACGTGCTTTGAAGAAGACGACCAACATGTCGTACCCGCGCAAGTGTTTGTAGACACCCTCACGCTGTTCAATAAGTATCAGATTGTCTTTGTCTGGCCCGAGGAAATCGTACCAGATATTTTCCTTCATGATATCAATATGCCTCCCTTTCCTATATTCATTGGTCACTGAGTGATTGAAATAGACGCTCTCGACCCACACCGATATATTTTCAGATTTCATATAGCTGATGATGTCTCTATCTTCTAAAGCTTTTATCGCTTTGAAATTAAGCACACCATCCAGGTTCACGACGCGGCGGTTACTGAAATATGTATGAATACCAGAACTGAAGACACCAACGCTCTCGTTCGGAGCGATGTTCTCTCTTATCCACAGCGCGTCCTTGTAGAGTTCACCTGACCACGCGAAATAGCCGCGGTCCCACTGTTGGAGCCCGTTGAATGCTATAATCGTGAGCACAACGATAAGTATGAACTGTACCAACCACGCATGCTTTTTGAACATCGAGACAAGGCCAGCTGATATTAATATTGTTATCATAGGTATCACAGGTGTCATGTAACGGACCTGTACACCCCACATGTAAAGGCAGTAGAACAGGACCAATAATATCACAAAGATTACTGGCACTGTGAACCGTTTGAGTGATTTCACCGAAAACATGAGCGTTGATACGATGAACAGAAACAATATGATTGTGAGCATATCGATGCCGAAGTTGAATATGCCCAGCTGGTTCAGTATCGAGCCGGCCGCGCGCACGAAATTTTCCATTACCATTGATGCAGTCTGCGCCAGCGTCTTAGGGGCCTTCAGGTCCGCGTAAGGAAATATACCATGTCCCATGTTGTAGCGTGCGATCGCACTACTTTGGACGATTGTGCCGAACGTGGTATAACTCCAAGCGAACCATGGTAACACTACCAGCAATGCCACAATACCTATTATGAACCCATGCTTTATGGCAATGAGCGGATGTTTTTTATTTTTCCATAGCATGTACAACCATATCGCTGCGAAGAGCAGCAACCCATCCATCCTTGCCAACATCGTCATGCCAATCAATACACCCAGAACACAGAGGTTCTTCTTATCGAATTTATGTTCGATTTTATTGTAGAAGTAAATCGTTACAATTACAAGGAATGTGAAAAGTACGACGTCTATGCCGCTCAGCGTCTGGAACATTACAAACGGGTTTAGCCCGTACAGTACGATGGCTATCAATGCGATCTTCTCGCCAAAGACATTCTGGGCAAATTTATAAACAAGCAAAACTGTCAAGGTATTGATAATAGCGGCCAACACCAGCACAAGGTTCACGGCAAGATATATGTTGCTCGTAATCATGAATATGGGCACGATCATAAGCACCCAGAGCGGCTGGAACCCGTTCGTCTGGTCGATGCCGTTGTATGTCACACCATGTCCATTAGCGATGCTCCTAGCGATGGAGAAACCGTAGAAAGAATCATCGAGGACTATCTTGTTTATCAACATAAGGACGTCCTGACATGCCATCCAAAGACCTATGGTAAGCGAAGCAACCAGAATGACAAGCAAAATGATATTCGACTTTTTCATGCCTTTTATTTAAAGGACAGCAATTTATAAATTATCAATATAAGATTGTTGGCATGGACGGACGCAAGATAGTTTCCAATCTATTTTATTATTTTTTGGATTATATGACTATAACACTGGCGGGCTACATATTCTGGATAGTCATGGGAAAGATGCTAATCCCCCAGCAATATGGAATACTTACAACAGTTATCGCTTTATGGTATATCGTAGGGAACGTAGCTTCTTTAGGCATGTTTGAGGTCTTGCCACGGCTTGTTTCTGAAGAGATGAAAAAGAAAAGAACTGCTGTCGCCAGCGGAATAATCAACTTCTCGATAAAAGCATCGCTCGCTCTTTCTATTATGTTCGCTGCAGTTCTTTTCTTCCTCGCTTCGCAGTTGTCTCGGATTTTCTATGGAAGCGAGGTTATGACCTTGCCCATACAGTTCTTGTCACTTATAGTTCTCACTGGCACGCCGGCAATAATAATAAAAGGTTCATTACAGGGACTTCAAAGATTCAAGGCAATGTTCTTTTCCGATCTTTTTGGAAGCGTCATAAGGATAGCGGCTGCAATAATTCTTGTACTGATTGGTATGCAGGCATTGGGTGGCGTAGCTGCATGGTCTATTTTCTTCGCTATAGTAGCCATGGCATGCTTCATACAGTTGCCAAGAGGCATGCCTTTAGCCACCTTTGATATAAGAAAGTTGCTCAAGTATTCTAGTTCTAGCACAATTTTCCTTCTATCCACATATTTCTTGTTACAAGGTGGAGTGCTTGTTTTAGGCGTTCTCGGCAACATGGCTGATGTTGGGTTGTTGGGCGTTGCTGTTATAGTAGGCCAAATACTGCTCTTTCTGTCCTATGTTATCACATATGCGATTCTTCCAAGCTTGTCTGAGATGTGGATTCGTGAAAAGGGTAGATTCATGAGACTCTTATCAATATCTATAAAAATCGTATTGTTTGTCACATTGCCGTTCATGATCATTTTCATTGTAGCAGCGAACTGGCTCATTCGTTTTCTATACACAGAGGCTTACCTTGCGGCAGGTTCGCTATTTCCGGCATTCATGCTCGGAACATTCTTTTTCGGTATTTCGAATGTTTTATTGATAGCACTGTATGCTGCAGGACATCCTCGCAGAAGAACCTTGGTAGTATTTGGTTCTATGTTATTCAACATACTGCTTTGCTTCAAGCTGATACCGCATTATGGTGTGCTTGGCGTTGCTTATGCATATTTGATGGCTCAAACATTTCTTCTTATAGCTTCACTCATCTTGCTTAGAAATATTGTTACATTAGAATTTTCGCGGAGGAGTGTGTTTATAATACCGATTCTATTGATTTTCGGGACAATTATTTATTTCGCAACGCTTCCGGTTTTGTTTGTGCTGAAGGCAATAATAGGTTTCCTCGCTTTTGTAGTATATTCTGTATTAGTGTTTCGCCTAAGGATTTTGAGCAGTGACGATGTTGCTATTTTTGATTATATTCCAAACAAATTCATAGCCGCTACTATGAAGAAGATGATAAAATCAATAGTTCCGCCGAAGCGCAAATAAAATAGATTTAAAAAGGTTAGAAAAATAAAAACTTGTTGTACAAGCAAACGAAGCTTTTACATCCGAGAAGAATATGGTATTTGATATGAGAATGCCAAAATCGACATTGGATTGGTTAATGATAGCCATAGCAGCAATTATCGGCGCGCTTTACTTTTCAGTTGCACTTAATGCGATCACATTTGGCGACGAGCCTTATCATGCTTACATGTCTCGTTACATAGCTGAAAAAGGTATAAACCCAAAATACAGACCACTTTATGATACAGACATCAGCCATTATGTCAACAGCTATCCGATGTTTTCGATATTCGGAGCCGCAGCTTTTATGCTTGGGGAGAGTTTCTTTAAACTGCTAAGCCCAACCGCAGTGTTACTTTCAGCCATGTTGCTGTATATGCTATTTAGAAGGGAAAACAATAAAATTGCAGGACTACTTTCAGCCGCGTTTCTTCTTATGACACCCATAGTAATGACATATGGCGTATTTTCATATACAGATGCTTTACTAATGTTCTTCATAACAGGGTTTTTATATTTTTTTAC
>JAHLMS010000003.1:44891-51726 GCA_018920245.1 Candidatus Aenigmatarchaeota archaeon | reverse complement strand
AACTTCGCTGCCCTTGCTCTTGCTATTTTCGTTCTCGGGATTGTTCCACAGCTGCTCAAGGTGCCGTTCGGGATTAATGAGAAGTTTAAGTGGTGGCTGGCCAACGGTGGCTGGATATACTTGTTCATATGGTTCATTGTTTGGATAATTTTCTACAATATAATGTGATTGTATGGTAGTAGAACGACCCATCGAGGGCTTGGGTGACTGGGTACGCACGCACTATTCGGTAGAGGTTACACCGAAGCTAGACGGCAAACAGGTCATTGTCTGCGGCTGGGTCCGCGAGCTACGCACCATGGGTAAGCTGAACTTCATCAAGCTGGCTGACCGCGAAGGCTTCATCCAGATAACGGCGAAATCCGGCGTTGTTGATGAGGAGCTCATCAATAAAATTGTAGACCTGGGCAGGGAATGGGTCATCGCTGTCAAGGGCACGGTGCGGAAGAACAAGGAAGCACCCGGCGGACGCGAAATAATCCCGATTGCCATCCGCATAGTCAACAAAGCAGAGGCGCCGCTTCCAATGGAGGTAGAGACCAAGAAGACGCCTGCTGAGCTGCCAACAAGATTGGACTGGCGCTTCATTGACCTGCGAAAACCAGAAGTTGCTGCCATTTTCAACATCACAGATACAATCAAGCGCTCTTTCTTCGAGTACTTCGACAAGGAGGGTTTCATCGATGTAAACCCGCCCATAATTGTTGGTGCAGCCACAGAGGGCGGCGCAGAGTTGTTTCCAGTCAGTTACTTCGACCGCGAAGCATTCTTGAACCAGAGCCCGCAACTGTACAAGCAAATATTGCTCGCAGCAGGCTTCGACAAGGTCAGCATGGTCACACCTGTCTTTCGTGCAGAGCCACATGATAGCTATCGCCACCTCAACGAACTTATTCAGATGGACATCGAGGTCGCATGGATCAACGATGAGGAGGGTGCGCTGAAATATTTTGACGGGTTTGTGCCGTTCGCTATCAAACAGGTTAACAAATACTGCAAGCAGCAGCTCGCAACATTGCAAATGCGTCTGAGCGTGCCGAAGGCACCGATAACTAGGCTGACATACGATGATGCGCTGGCAGTTCTGAAGGATGAATTCGATATCGAGCTACCTTGGGGTTCAGACCTCACACCGGAGGCCGAGCGCAAGATATGCGAACATGTCAACCCGGTATTGATAACGAAGTGGCCAACCGAGGCGCGTGCATTCTATGCCATGCCCGAGCCAGACAATCCGAAAATATGCAGGGCATATGACCTGCTCTACAATGGAATCGAGATTGCATCAGGCGCACAACGCATACATATTTTCGATGACCTGATAAAATCACTGAAAGCGAAGAACATCGACCCATCCGGATTCAAGTTCTACCTGGATGCGTTCCGATACGGCATGCCGCCGCATGGTGGCTGGTCCATAGGTCTGGAAAGATTCGTAATGGCTCTATTGAAACTGTCAAACATCCGCGAAGCAAGACTCTTTCCGCGTACGCGAGAACGCATCACGCCCTAGGGATAATATCTTTCAACTGTCCTGGGGAATGGAATGGCATCTTTTATCGAAGCCAGGCCGCACAGCCATTGCACCATTCTGTCCACACCCATGCCAAAGCCTGCATGCGGCACAGCACCATATCTGCGCGTATCGAAATACCAGTCATAGTCCTTTGGGTCCTCGCCCTTTGCGCGCAGCGCAGCTGCCATCGCCTTGATATCCAAATCGCGCTCCGAGCCACCGATCACCTCAAAGCCGAGTTCGGGCACAAGCACATCCAAGCATCGTGCGACTCGCGGCTCCTTCGGGTCAGCTGGCTTGTAGAAAGCCATGACCTCCTTGGGATAGAACATAACAATTACAGGTTTGTCGAAGTGTGTGGTTAGCTGCTTCTCCTCTGGCGTGCGCAGATCCTTGCCCCAAACGACTTTCATACCGTCCTTCTCAAGCAGCTTGAGCGCATCAGTATATGTGATACGTGGGAATGGCGGCTTGATCGCGGCGAGCTTCTTCGGATCACGACCTAGCAGTTTCAACTCCGCAGACCGTTCCTTTGCCACTTTTTGACATATATACGATATCAGCTCTTCACAGACCTTTGCCAGCCCGTCCAGGTCCATCCAAGCAGCCTCCATCTCTGCATGCCAGTATTCGGTGAGATGCCGGGCTGTTTTGGATTTCTCGGCCCTGAAACTAGGCGCGATCGTATATATCCTTTCCAGACCAGCCAGCAGCGCTTCTGCATAGAACTGCCAAGTCTGGGAGAGCCTGAGTTTTTTGCCAAAATAATCGACTTCAAATAGTTCCAATCCACTCTCGGATGTTTTCGTAAAGAATGGCGCATGAGCCTCCCAGTAACCTTTCATTTTAAAATATTCGCGTATCGCCTCGAATACCGTGCTCCGAATTTTCCATATAGCGCACATTTTCGGGCTCCTTACCCAAAGGTGCCGCACATCGAGCAGAAATTCTGGCGAAAGGTCCTTACCTATCGGGAAGCGTTCAGCCAGGCCGATTATTTTGAAATCGGTTGCTGCAATTTCCCAGCCGCCT
The DNA here is from genome assembly GCA_018920245.1 of Candidatus Aenigmatarchaeota archaeon. GTDB lineage: Archaea > Aenigmatarchaeota > Aenigmatarchaeia > Aenigmatarchaeales > JAHLMS01 > JAHLMS01. Next base: position 49,178 of record JAHLMS010000003.1, on the reverse strand, counting down.
GGCGCACGCTTATCTGCACGGACAACTCCAGAGAGCTCAATCGAACTCTCTATTGTAGTTTTCTTCGCCTCCTTCAGAAGCTTTGGCTCTTTTATCGCGACCTGAATGATTCCAGAACTGTCTCGCAGAACCACGAAAACTATATCCTTCTGCTCTCGGACCCGGTAGGCCCATCCCCGCAACTTGACTGTCTTGCCTTCCAGCCCCCCAGCCAGCACATCACTGATATGGATGAACTCTGTCATATCAATCAACCCCTATTTGCTATCTCCGACTTTTATAGTTTGTTCTCCGCACAGCTGCGGTATCACAGAATGTTCCAAGTCCAATCCGAGCTTTCTGCGAATAATGGCTGAAACGAGAATACGGCCTTTGGAATCAAGAGGAGCAGTGAAGCTAAACAAATCATGGTGAGATGTTTTGACAGTCACCTGACATATGCTTCACCGATACATATTAGGTCTTTTAATATTTAAAAATGACAGAAAGGTGGGAGAATACGAACGAATTTAAAAAGCCGGAACAAACTAATTAACGCCCGGGTAGCTCAGCTCGGAAGAGCGACTGGCTGTTATGGCATGGGCGACGCTACGCATCGCCAAAACATAGAGACCAGTAGGTCGCAGGTTCAAATCCTGCCTCGGGCGCCAATCTTTAAATATTTGCAATACGCAAACTTTTACAACTTTTTAAAAGTTCCAAAAGTTGATGCAATGGCTTGGACGTTGGATAAAAACAAGTGTCTGAGATGTGGCGGTTGTGTGGCAGTCTGCCCAGTTGGCGCACTAGAGCTGCACGTGCACCCCGAGATTGACACCAAGAAGTGCGTGCTATGTGGCACGTGTGCCAAGGCATGTCCGGTTTCTGCAATAACGGTGAAGAAATGAACAGTTTTGACGTCATTATAGTAGGCGCCGGGCCTGGAGGCAGCCTCTGCGCTAAAACGCTCGCAAAGGCCGGTTACAAAGTGATTATGTACGACCGGCGCGCAGAGATTGGCAACCCCAAAAGATGTGGAGAAGGGCTGGACAAGAAAGCGGAAGAGCTCACCGGTCCGATACCGGAGCGCTGTATTGCGCAACACATAAAGGGTGCCCGCATCTATGCGCCGAACGGCAAATATCTCGAGGCAACCGTCGATTATGGAGGCTACGTATTAGAGCGCAAGGTTTTCGATAAGTGGATGGCCACGGAGGCTGTCAAAACGGGTGCAAAGCTCCAAACAGACACGCTAATAACGGACCTTATAATTGAAAATGGTGTCGTGAAGGGTGTGAGGGGCAATTTCGTGGGCCAGCCATTTGAGGCAAGAGCCAAAATCGTTGTCTGTGCAACAGGTGCCGAAAGCCCGTTGCCCCAGAAGGCTGGTATTGCCACAGCATGCAAGCTTAACCTGATAGATACCTGCATTCAATACGAAATGATAGGCGTTAAGATAGATCCTGATTTCATTCATATTTATATGGGTAACAAAATCGCGCCCAGAGGCTATGTCTGGGTATTTCCAAAGGGGGACACTGCAAACGTCGGAATAGGCATCGTCCCTGGCAGCAAAACCCCTAAGGAATATCTTGATGCATGGATATCTGGCAGGCCTGAATTCAAAGGCGCGTCAGTAATAGAAGTCAATGCTGGAATTGTTCCTGTCGGAGGCCTGTTAAAGGATATGGTCGCAGACGGTTTCGTTGTGCTTGGCGAGGCCGCGCATCATGTAAATGCCATACATGGCGGCGGAATGAAGGAAGCTATGTTTTCTGGAAAGATAGCGGCCGAGGTTATTGACGAATGTCTGAATAAAGGCGATGTTTCCAAGCAGGCACTTTCCAAGTTCAACGAGCGCTGGTGGAAAGAACGCGGGGAGAAATTGGAGCGCGTGGAAAGGCTGAGGGAGGTCGTGGAGAAGCTCAGCGATGAGGATATGAACGATTTGGCAGAAGCATTGAAGCCCCAGGATCTTATAGACTTTGCCGGCGGTGCTAGGCTGTCCGTGCTGGCGAAGGTACTGATGAGGAAGCCGTCGCTTGTTGCTTTAGCAAGACACCTATTTTGACACCTACCCATAGCTTTAAATCATACTTTTCATACTATTCATATCGATGAACAGGCGTAATCGGAACGTTCTTTGTTGCGGTTCCACCAAGGTAGGAAGCCGAGGACAGATAGTGATACCTCAAGAAGTGCGTGAAAAATTTAATATCAAAACTGGAGACCTGCTGCTGGTTGTGGAGAATGGCTCTCATATAAAGCTGCTAAAACAGGACATATTAACAAAAATTGTCGAGAAGCTCGGTGATTAGATGTTCCGCATAGACAAGCTCGAAATGCAGGGGTTCAAGTCGTTTGCAAAAAAGACCACGCTGCTGCTACCCAGCAACTTCAGCGTGATATGCGGACCGAACGGATCGGGCAAGTCGAACATCCTGGATTCGATATGCTTTGTACTTGGCAGGACATCAGCCAAGAGCCTGCGGGCCGACCGTATGCATGAGATGATTTTCAACGGTGGTTCTAATAAGCAACCAGCGGAAGCAGCAAAAGTAGCAATATTCTTTGACAACAGCGACAAAACACTGCCTATAGAGGATTCTAGCGTGGTTGTTTCGCGCACAGTAAACCGCAAGGGCGTCTCGATATACAAGCTGAATGGCAAGACCGTTACGCGCGAGAAGGTGCTCGAGGTGTTGCGTGCTGCGCGCATCACACCAGACGGCCATAACATAATTCTACAAGGCGACATAAACGAAATCATTGAGATGTCTCCTCTTGACCGCAGAGAGATCATCGACGAGGTTTCTGGCATAGCAGAGTTTGATGCAAAGCGTGAACGCGCACAGCGCGAGCTAGCGACCGTTGAAGAGCGTCTCAAAGAGGCGGCCATAGTCCTGAACGAGCGTTCAGCATTGCTAGAAAAACTCGAAAAGGAAGCCGCTTCTGCCGAGAGCTACAAAGCTTTGACTGCAGAACTTGACAAATTGCGTGCCTCGCTTGCAAAGATGAGACTTATGGATGCCGAAACAGCGATGAAACAGCTGGAAAAGGGCATACAAGAACGAGAAAAAAACTTGGATGATTTTGACAAGAAAATAGCCGAAATAGACCAAGAGCTGGCCAAAAACGAAATCAAGCTTACGAAGCTAGGCGATGCCCTATTGGATCGCAGTGGGGATATTGCTGTTGCACGAGAAATAGAACGCCTGCGAGCGGAGATAGCACGAAGGAAGGACATGATAAACAACAACTATTCTAGCATAAGACAGCTTGAGAACATAATAGCGCAACTCGAGGCCATGCAGGCCAGGAGTCTGGAAAGTTCACCTGCCGTGCGTGAAGTGCTGAAGCTAGGCCGCAGTGGAGTCTATGGAACGATAGCGAGCCTGTCAAAGGTTCCCACGCAGTATCAGACAGCAATAGAGGTCTGTGCGGGCCCGCACCTATGGGACATAGTCGTTTCGGACGAGAATGTAGCAATTGAATGCATCAACCATTTGAAGCGCGGGCGCATAGGCCGTGCAACATTCCTACCATTGGACAAGATAAAGGAGCGCGAGGCTGGCCATCTGAAAAAATACTTGAAGCAACCTGGTGTTATTGGTCTTGCAATCGATCTGATTGATTTTGACAAGAAATATTGGCATGCTTTCAGCTTCGTTTTCGGCGACACACTAGTTGTCGACAAGATCGAAACTGCCAGACGCATAGGTATAGGCAATGCCCGCATGGTCACGCTGGAAGGCGACCTAGTCGAACGTAGCGGCGCTATAATAGGCGGTTTCTATCGGTCAGACAGCAAGGCATTCACGGGCACGGACCAGATAACGAACTACACCAAGCAGAAGGAGCAGCTTGCTGCAGATATAACAAAGCTCGAGCATGAGATTACAGAACTTGAAGCAAAGCTAACAAAGCTCATCGAACAGGAAGCCAAGGGTGGAGAAAAACTGAAATCTGATCTCAACGAGCGGGCTGCGCTTGAGCAAACAATATCGAGCCTGCGCCTGCAAAGAAAGGAGTTCGCTGAAGCCAAGCTGACAGCCGATGCAGAAATACAGAACCTGCGTATAAAGAAAGCTAAGCTAGAAGCGTTGCTTGAGAATGTCAAGGCTGAGTTCGCAAACTATGCGGTCGTCAAGGATATTTACAATGACAAGAAACCACAGGAACTCGAAAACAAGATTAACGAAACAATAGCAGCAATCAACAAACTCGGTCCTGTCAATCAACGCGCGCCACAGGAGCTGGAAGAACTCAAACCCGCATACACAGAACTCAAACAACGCGTCGAAACGC
>JAHLMS010000003.1:4587-44881 GCA_018920245.1 Candidatus Aenigmatarchaeota archaeon | reverse complement strand
GAACGGGACCGTGTAATAGGAATAATAGCAGATATCGAGGGTAGGCGCAAGAGCTCGTTCATGACAACACTGACAGCTATTGCCGAGCAATTCAAAATCATCTATAATGATCTTACCGGCGGGGAGGGCAATCTGAAGCTCGAAGATCCCGAAAATATAGAGTCTGGTCTTCTGATAGAGGCATGCCCACCGGGCAGGAAGGTTCTGAACATCGATGCCATGTCAGGCGGTGAAAAGACAATGACAGCACTGGCCTTCCTGTTCGCAATACAGCGCTTCAGGGCGGCACCGTTTTACGTGCTGGACGAGATTGATGCCGCCCTGGACAAGCCGAACACAAAGAAGATGGTAGATCTTATTAAGAAATATTCAGACCGCGCCCAGTTCATTGTCATAAGCCACAACGACTCCACGGTCGCTGCCGCTGACTGTGTCTATGGCGTGTCTATGGAAGATGGTGAATCCAAGCTTGTCGGAATCAGAATGCCCAGCTAACACTAATGCCTTTTCAACACTTGCAATATTCTAGATTCCAATTCAGGTTTACCAACTTCCCGCAATTCGTATCGCACGCGCACAGCGGGCTTATTTATGTTCATAAAATGCCTCAGATCTATGGGTGTGCCGAACAAGACGACATCAGCAGGCACCGCATTTATGGTCTGCTCGAGCTCAGACATCTGTTCTGTGCTGTAGCCCATTGCGGGCAGCACAGGTCCGAGCTGTGGATATTTTACAAAAATATTCTTGATCGAGCCAACGGCATATTGCCTCGGGTTGATCATGTATGCGCCGTTGGCTTCGGCCGCTAACGCGCCTGCACCGGTTGCCAGGCCACCATGTGTGAGCGTCGGACCATCCTCTATGACAAGCACGCGCTTGCCGCGCAGCAGCTCAGGCTGGTCGACTGTTATCGGCAGCGCGGCACGTATCACAACAGCATCTGGATTCATTTCAGAGATTGCACGAGCCACAGCCTCAATGTCCGCCGGCTTTGCTGTATCTACCTTGCTAAGAATCACCAAGTCAGCCATCCGCACATTTGCCTCGCCCGGATGATATGTTGACTCATGGCCTGGTCGTCTGCAGTCCACAACAACTATACTCAGGTCAGGTTTGATGAAACTGAAGTCGTTGTTGCCACCGTCCCAGACTATCACATCGGCCTCGCGCTCGGCCTGCTTCAATATTTTCTCATAATCTACGCCAGCGTAGACGATGGTGCCTGCAGCAATGTGCGGACCATATTCTTCCATCTCCTCTATGGTGCATTTCTGATTCTTCATATCATCCAAAGTCGCGAATCGCTGCACAGCCTGCTTTCGCAAATCTCCATAGGGCATCGGATGCCTGATCACCACTGTTCGCTTGCCGAACCGCTTGAGAATTTCAACGATCCTGCGAACCGCAGGGCTTTTGCCCGAACCGGTGCGCACGGCAGTCACAGATATCACTGGTTTTTTGGATTTGAGCATTGTGCTAGTCGGACCCATAAGCCTAAAGTCAGCGCCAGCAGCCAATGCGATCGATGCCTTGTGCATCACGTCAATATGGGAAAGGTCCGAGTAAGCAAGAACAACCTCGTCGACGCCATACTTCTTTATAATTTTTGGAAGATATTCCTCTGGATAAATTGGAATACCATACGGATAACCCTTGCCAGCCAGCTCCTTCGGATATTTTCTGCCAGCAATGTTCGGTATCTGGGCAGCTGTGAATGCCACGACTTGATAGGCAGAATTGTTTCTGAAAGCTACGTTGAAATTATGAAAATCGCGTCCCGCCGCGCCCATTATAACTACTTTCTTCTTGGGCATAGCGCTCAATAATGTTTATTAACTCTGACATAAAAAGATTGAATACCAAGTGGTTATATGCTTTCGGATAATGACCTTATCAACCTTATGATTTCAGAGCCTAGTTGGGAGGACGTCATAGTCAAGATAGTGGCAGAGGAGGGTATGGATCCTTGGGCTGTGGACATTTGCGCGCTTGCTGATGTGTTTAGCACCTACCTGGCAAAGATGGACCAGCTCGATCTGCGCGTGCCTGCGCGGTTTATTCTGATAACGGCTATTTTGCTGCGCATGAAATCTGATATTTTGGCGGAAAAGAAGCAACGCATACTGATACCTGAATCAACATCAGTTGCCAAGGACGAAGAACTCATGCGAACGCTCGCAGCCCTGCCCCCACTGCAGCCGCCGCTCAAACGCGTACCTCTGGGCACTGTGACCATGAATGAGCTCATAACAGCGCTCAGGAAGGCATTCGAGGTGCAGGAACGCCGCGAGAGACGCAAACTGAAGATACGTGCAATAGTCGAACGTGCAGTGCCTGCGGGTGACACTGACATCACCAAGCGCATCGAAAACCTGCTTGCTGCCATTAATCAGGCTATCGATGAGTTGCACCATGATGTCGAGTTCTCAAAGCTTGTAAACAGGTGGGAACGTGCAGAGATTGTCCGTGCGCTGATACCTTTACTCCATCTTAGCCAAGACGGCAAGGTACGCGTCAAACAAGAAGAACTTTTTAAGGAAATATTGGTTGAATTGAGAAGGAAGGATTCGAATGCAACAATCCAAAAGGGCGCTGCTTGAGGCAGCGCTTTTCATGGCAGCCGAGCCGCTCAGCATGCGGCAGCTAGAGAAAATCTTGCGGATAAGCCCAGACAAAATTCAGGAACTTTTGAAGGAGATAGCTGCGAGCTTCGCTAGTGATGAACATGGCATCAATATTATAGAATCAAGTGCGGGATGGCAGATGAGGGTAAAACCGCAGTTCGCACCGCAAGTGCGTCATCTCACACCTTATCACGAATTGTCCCGAGGCTTGCTACGCGTTCTTGCGATGGTAGCGTACAAGCAGCCGATAACTCAGTCACAGATTGTTCGTGTAATAGGCAACCGCACATACGAATATGTCAAGCAGCTTGAACAGCGCGGTCTGATACGGACAGTGAAAACTGGACGGACGAAAGCACTAGTCGCGACAAAGGAATTCGCGAGCTACTTCGGTCTTGAAAGCGAAGAGGATATAAAGAAATTCTTTAACCAAATGATTGCCGCACCAGAAGAGCAGAAATAAAAGTTAAGCCTGCCCATTCTTTGCATGCGTGATATGTCGAGCTTGGATGTATTTTTCGTGGTTAACGAACTGCGCAATCTAATTGGCGGGCAAATACAGAAAATCTACCAGCAGGGAAAAGCCTTCTGGCTCGAGGTCTACGTTCCGGCCAAGGGTGCGTTCACGCTTCGCTTCGAGCCTGGAAAGATATTCATCACTGAATACAGGCGCAGAGCGCCTGAACAGCCTGAAAGCTTCGCAATGTTCGCAAGGAAGCATGTGGGCGGACAGCGGATAACAGACGTCAGACAGCATGGTTTCGACCGCATCGTCGAGCTGGACACTGAAAAGAATATCATTATTTTTGAGGTATTTTCCAAGGGCAATGTGATAATTTGTGACAAGACAAAAAGAATTATAATGCCGCTTGAGGTGCAACTATGGAAGGACAGACAGGTCGTGCCGCGCAAACCTTACAGCTATCCTCCAGACGTTGTCAACCCGTTCATGTTGACACATACAGAATTGCACGGCATGCTTGCGAAGAGCGACAAAGAGATTGTACGCTTTCTTGCCGTTGAGCTCAGTCTGTCTGGTCTGTATGCCGAAGAGGTGTGTGCAAGGGCGCAGCTCGACAAGAACAAACTATGCAAAAAAGTGACTGATAGCGAGTTGCTTGCCCTGTACGAGGCTATACACTCGCTTGTAAAGGAATTCTCGCCGAGGCTAGTATATGAAGACTCTAAAATAGTTGATGCTGTTCCGATAGAGCTTCTGATATACAAAGATAAGCGTACAGAAAGGGTCCAAACATTCATGCATGCGCTCGACGAGGCTTATACTGCCGGCACAATCAGCGAAACCGAAATCGCAAAAACCAAGGCTGTAAGCAACCAGCTTGCCAGACTTGAGCACATCGCTGCTGAGCAGCAAGCCACCATCGAGAAGTTAAAAGAAGAGGCAGAAATCAACAGATTGAAGGCTGAAGCAATAATAAGGAATGTACAACTTATAGAAGAAATAATCAACAGCCTACATGCTGCGCGGGCTTCAGGCCAGAAGTGGGCGCAGATCAAGGAACAAGTCAAGACAAGAATGCCTGCTGTAAAGGAAATCCAGGAACGAAAAGGAAAAATAATTCTTATGTTAAATTGATAAGGGTAGGATGCAATGATTGAAGTAGAGATAGATATTAGAAAGAACGCGAGACAGAACGCCGAGAAATACTTTCAGGAATCGAAAAAGGCCAAGGCAAAGATCGCAACTGCCGAGGCCGCACTAGCAAAGACGTTGAAGCAGATCGAAAATATGAAAGCCGGTGCTGCCGTATCTGAAATAAAAAAATCTGTGCTGCCACAGAAAAGAAGGCCACGAGGGAAATGGTACGAATCTTTCCGATGGATGTTTACTACAGAAGGATTTCTCGTCATTGCTGGCCGTGATGCAAAGCAGAATGAAATCATTTTTGCAAAGCGAATCGAACCGACGGACATCGTGCTACACGCGGAAATAACAGGTGCGCCTCTGACTGTAATAAAGGCTGAAGGCAAGACCATCACACCTCTGGCCATTCGAGAAGCGGCTGAGTTTGCCGCAGCCTACAGCAGAGCATGGGCAGCAGGCCTTGGTGGTGTTGATGTCTATTGGGTCAGGCCAGAACAAGTCAGTAAAACCGCCCCTGCTGGCGAATTTCTACCAAAAGGCGCATTCATGATAAGAGGCACAAAAAACTATCTGAAGAAGATGGAACTGAAGGTCGCGATTGGAATAAAGTTTGAAACCGACAAGGAAGGCAAGCGAGCAGCAAAACTAATCTATGGCAACGTGCAGGCTGTAAACAAGCATGCAAAATATTTTGTCACCATTCAGCCCGGTGACATGCCACAGGCTCGGCTTGCAGCAGAGATACGCAGGCAAATACTCATCAAGGCATTGCCTGATGATAAAGTGTTGATAGAACAAATACCTATAGATGAAATTCAGCGCGCAATACCGGCTGGCAACGGAAGCATTGTTAGCTAATCTGGACCTCAAATACTTCATATTCTGTTTTTAGCAATTCTAATGCTTCGTTGAGTTTCAATTTTTCGCCAGATGTCCTCTTTGAGAGAACTGGGCATTTGTTGTATTTTGTTTTGAAAGTATTGGGTTCGGTACAGATGATACCTTCTCTCCAGCACTTTGGTCCAACCTTTTTCTCATAACCGAGGTTTGCAAGTTTCTTCGCAACTTCTGTGCCAAAATTTCGGATTTCCCATTGCGCTGTGCCGCATGTCCTGGCTTGTGACAGCTCAAATGCTCCGGCACTATGCGCATAGACGTCTGCAGTCGCCTCTTGACCCATAAGCAAATAATAAGCAAACGTAGGATCTTTTTTTCTCAGCAAATCCATTTGATTGTCGTGAGCTTTCTTCGCTATCTCTTTATATATTTTCTTTACATCTTCGTCAAAACTTGGTGGTATTACAAATCTTCCTTTTTCGGCAATCCTGCTTACAGGTTCTATATTCCAGCGCAACTGCCGCTGGCGCACAAGCTCCGCGTACATCGAAAGACTTCCGCGGATGTAAGCTGAAAGGGAAATGCTAAAGGGATCATTGCTCTTACCGAATATATCGATGGAAACATCTTTTTCTTGAGAATCCCCAAACAACTCCCATTTAGAAGGCACTTTTTCATCAGTCTCGCAACCTATTTTTTTAACAATCTGTTTCAACCTTTTAGATATCTTTTGGAGCTCAGGTAATGGGCACTGTGCTGCCGCTTTTGTTATTTTGTTGCAGTACCTTGAATTTGCAGATATCAACATCCGTGTTGTTGCGCCCATTGGAATAAGATAGCGTGCATCTTGGGGTGGAATATTGCGGTTCAAGCATTCTTCATATGCTTCAAGGCATTTAAGATAAATTTCTTCTACTTCCCCACGATATTTTGTAGGTTTTGCTATTCGAAAGGATGTTTCAATACCAGCACCATAAGTTTCATTTGGTGTATTTATGTTTCTCCACAAGTAAAGTGTAGCAAATCTTGAAATTCCGTCAAAGACAATAGCATCATAATCTATCTCCTGGAGTATATTGTGGCCGTAACCTTTGACCACTCTGTTAACATATTCTTTGGCCTCTTCTGGGTTTTCATTATAATATTCGTACGTTTTTTTCCAATCTTCTTCTAGCTTCAATTTCTGCGAAAAGCTCGCGGCAAGCGCCCGAATGACAAAAGAGTCGGTGTTAAAAATATAGGATATGTCAGGAGGAGACTTGGCGTTAACCTTTTCAATATAGGATATTTTTACCATTCGCGCTATATGCATGCAAAAGGATAAATATATTTTGAATCAAAGCTTCAGTTCAAGTTCGCGGACCAACACGAGTTTGAGGTCCTCAAACACTTTGTCCGGTGGCCTATTGGCATCAATGACCACAATCTTTTCGTCTTTCAGCAATGCCGGCAGAGCAAGGTATGCTGCGCGCAATTTTTTCAAAAATTCAAGCTTCTCAAATTTGTCAAATGTTTTGCGTTTGTCATCTTTTACTAGGCGTTCGATGGCAGTTTCGGGTGGCACATCAAATATTATTGTGATGTCTGGCTTCATCGAAAATCTGTTTATCTCGCGCAACCATGAGAATTCGATGCCCTGCACCTGCTGGTAAGTGAACGTGGAATGATAATACCTGTCGCAAATGACGAGCTTGCCAGCAGCCAGCTCAGGTTCTATTTCCTTTTTTATATGCAGGCGCCTGTCGGCTGTATATAACAAAGCATCCAGGGCTGCATCATCCAGCTTCGTGCCAGAGGAGATAAGCTCTTTAATTATTGGCCTGAGCCCCTTTGTCCAAGGTTCTTCTGTCAAATGGAATGGTATATTTTTCTTCGTTAGAAGTTTTACCAGTTGCTTGACCTGTGTAGATTTGCCACAGCCGTCCATTCCCTCTATGACAAGAAATTTTCCGTGCATACCAAAAGAAAGTATAGAGAACATTTATGCTTTTCTATGGTGGGCCCGCTGCGATTTGAACGCAGGTCACCAGCTTTCCTGCTCTTCTAGTGCATGTCTTTGCCATCAGGCAAAGAAGTGCCCCAAGGCTGGAATCCTATTGCTCGTCCCTTTTCTTTGAACCCGAGGGCCTTTCTTTTCGGGAAAAGAAAGGGGCTCCAAGCTAGACTACGGGCCCGAAAGTTATTTGTATTTGGAACGTATTTAAGTTTGTGTTTTAAAAAAGTATCATGCCGTTCGTCAGCCACCCCCTTCTCAAGCCAGAGACCGTAGAGGAGCGTGAATATCAGAAGAACATATTAACAACGGTTTTGAACAAGAATACGCTCTGCGTCCTACCGACAGGAACTGGCAAAACGGCGATAGCGATATTGCTTGCAGCGGAGAGGTTGAAACAGTTCAACGACTCTCGCGCGCTGATTATGGCACCAACGCGACCGCTTTGCGCGCAGCATCAGAAAGCATTTCAGAACGCCTTCAACCTACCGGAAGAAGACATCGTACTCATAACAGGCAAGATCAAACCTGATGCGCGCAGCAGACTATACAAGTCAGCCAGAATCATTATATCAACCCCACAATGCATACAGCATGATATTGCAAGCGGCATACTTGACCTGAGCAACTATTCGGTGCTCGTTGTTGACGAATGCCATAGGTCTGTCAAAAAATACGCCTATCCAGCAGTCGCAAAGAGATATATCGAAGATGCCAGCAATCCTCGAATCCTCGGCCTAACAGCAAGTCCGGGGAGCAATGAAATCATAATCAACGAGATAAGAAAAAATCTTTTCATCGAGGCTGTTGAGATACGAACCGAGGCTGATGCTGACGTCACGCCGTACGTCAAGCAGATTGAAACCGAATGGATCAAGGTCGAGCTACCTCTACAGATGAAAAACGCGCAGGATGCTTTGAAAGGTGTGCTCAGAGATACGCTAGAAGCCTTGAAGAAATACAACCTTCACATACGCTCCAAAAAGGATGTATTGGTTGCTCAGAAACGTATTCAGCAGGAGTTGAAGGCAGACCATAACCCTGCCTGCTACTACATTCTTGCGCAATTGGCCACTGTATTGAAGGTCTGGCATGCATTAGAACTTTTGGAAACGCAGAGCGTAGCAGCCACGCGATTATATTTCATAAAACTATCCGAGGACAATACACGTTCTGCAAAGAGGCTGCTGGCGAACCCGGGTGTAGCGCGTGCTATACAAATTGTAGAGAAACTCTACGAGGAAGGTGCGGAGCATCCGAAGATGCGCGCGCTGGCAGAAACGGTCTCGAAGCTGCTCGCAAACAATTCGAAGCTAAAAATAATTGTTTTTAGTCACTACCGCGACAACATCGAGCGTATCAAAAAGGTCCTCAAACGGGTCGAAGGGTGCAGACCTGCCATCCTTATCGGACAGGCCGGCTCGAAGGGCATGAGCCAGAAGGAACAGATAGATGTCATACGAGACTATAACGTGGACGTGTACAATTGCCTTATCGGTTCTCCAGTATCCGAGGAAGGCCTGCACGTACCTTCTGCGGACGTGGCAATATTTTACGAACCGGTACCATCTGAAATAAGAATGATTCAACGCAGAGGCCGTGTTGGTAGGACAAAGGTAGGAAAAATAATTTTCCTGCTAACCAAAGGTACGCGCGACGAGGCTTACTATTTTATTGCCCGGCGCAAGGAAGCTACAATGAAGGAAATTTTAAAACACATGCAGGAAGAAAATACATTAGAAAAATTCTTATAGCGTTGCCCGGTCCGAAGTCCAATGTTCTTTGAAGCTCTCTTACGAGATGCTGCTGACATTAAGTCCGAAGACTTTCTGTCTGAACGCTGAAATCTTCCCAGGCAACAATTTATATTAATTCTTTGATATATTTAAGTTTAACTGATTTGTATGGGTGGACTGTCAAGGGCGTTGGCTGAATCGAGAGCGAAGAAGAGCATACTAATATTTGTGGACAACAGAGAGGCCAAGAACCGTGTGGTCGACGCGCTCGCTGCATATGATTGCACGCTCCAGCCTAGAATGCTGCTCGTCGGCGACTATGTCGTTAGCGACCGTGTCTGCATAGAGCGGAAGGTCACGGATGATTTTATCTCGAGCATCATCGACAAGCGACTGTTCGACCAGATGAAAGCGCTGAAGGAAAACTTTGAGAAGCCCCTGCTGATAATCGAGGGCCCCAGCCTCTATGGTAGGAGCGGACTGACACCGAACGCCATTCGAGGCGCTCTCGCAACAATAGCCATTGACTGGGGCATACCGATAATCTGGACAGCTGATGAAACTGAAACAGCTGGAATGATATATTGGCTGGCAAGACGTGAGCAGGTAGACCTAGAAAGAAGCATTGCCATAAGGGAGAAGAAACCACGCATGACGATGGCCGAACTGCAGGAGTATGTCGTTTCCGGACTGCCAGGCATATCGATAACGCTTGCGCGGAGGTTGCTGAAAAGGTTCAGGACAATAAGAAATGTGATTACAGCCGATGAAGAAAAGCTCCGCGAAGTCGCAGGTATAGGGCCGGAAAAGGCAAAGCGACTACGAGAAGTGTCCGAAGCTGAATACCAAGGTTAGTTTTTTAAGGCAGTCCTTGCCTTTATTGTTATGCCAAAAACCAGAAGAACACCTTTCAAACTCGAGGCTGGCACGGGCTGGTTTCTAGCGATATTGCTGATATCAGCAGCAGCTGCACTGTGGAACTTCGATATGGCACTCACGGTGCTCATGCTAGGCATTTGTGGTGCGGCAGTGGCAATACTGAACATCCGTGTGGAAGAGGAACGGGACCTGCTGATAGGCGTGACAGCCCTGACAGTGATATTGTTCGCAATGACCAGCATAACTGAGCTCGCCACGCTTTCGGCGCCCGCCAAGGCCTTCTTCATAAACCTCCTCGTTGCCTTCGGAATAACCGGGTTCATTGTGGCGCTCAGCCTTATAGCGAAGGTCGGCCTGAGAAAATAATTAGAAAATAATAGTGGCTATGTAGAGACATGCAGCCGTTGCTATCGCTGTGGCCCAGGCAAGCTTAGACCATTCCAGCACCTTCTGTCCGTCCAGCGGTGGTATTGGAAGAAGGTTGAATATTGCAAGGAAGGCTGAGAAGCGCGCGGCAAGCATGAACAAGGCTATAGGCCAGACGATACTTGCTGCAAGCATGACAATGCCCATAGCTATGTTGAGTGCTGGACCTGCTATTGATATTAATCCATGTTCGCGCCTCGTAAGATGCACGACCGTGAATGCAAAACGTTGTTTCGTCACGGGTGAGATATAGACAGCGCCGGGAGCTGCGAATATGAAGCCGAAGAAGGATGTTATTAGCGCGAGCATTAGTCCCATCGGCCACATGCGGTATTCCGCAAAGCAACCGTAGTGCTGCGCTACCAGCTTATGCCCGAGCACCTCGTGGCTCAGGAATACTATGGCTACTATGAGTAGCGCCTGAAAGAATCCTTCGAAACCTCCAAGTGCAAAACCGAGAACAATTGCAGATATCGCAAGGTCCCTGAGCTCTATGCGGCTGAAATTCATGTTGAATTATTTTGCCCGTACCTTTAAAAGCTTACTAAGACCTGCGACATGGGCCATACCAACAACGACAACTATCTTCTTGTGCTTCTTTGCCAGCTCGCGCACCCATTTAGCCATATAGGCATTGCGCTCGGTCACGAGTATCTTGTAGAAATCAGGCATTTTCTTTGACATGTATCTGAGCACTTGCCGCACCAACCGTTCGTCTGGCACGTCCGAGAGATTAACGGTCTTTTGTCCAAAAGTCGCGCTGACCAAGAGATGTAAGAGCATGCTGAACTTGCGCATCATGGGCACAGCACGCATCTCTGCTAGTATACGTTCTATAGACATGTCTATGAGAACAATGTCCGCTCCGATTTCCTTTGCAGTATTTATGGCTGCAAGCATCTCGCTTCCTGGAAGGACACCTGTGGCCTTACTGAGACGATTCTGCAGCGTGTGCAGAAGCCATGCAGTGGCGCCTGCACGTATGCTAGGCGGTTGCGGGTGCTGCAACGCCCTATAACGTATAGGATCAAGCTCAATAGCCACACAATCAGGCTGCTCGCGAAGTATTCTATCCCGCGTAGCTTCAACGGACTGGGGTGAGATGTGGGATGTGCCAATGATTATTATTTTGGCCCTTGGCATGGCCTGTATATTGTCAGAAAACACTAATAAAACTTTTTAAACAGACAAGCCAATAACTTGTTATGGTATTGCCGACTTGGCTCACGCCCGAGGTTGCCATGGTGGCGATAGTTTTCATCATCTCGCTGTTCGTGCTCTACAAGTTGTTCAAGTTACTTGTGAGGGCAAGCATAGCCGGAATGATAGGATTTGCTTTCCCATGGATAATCAATGGAGTTGCTGCCTATCTCGGCATATCATTGCCTTTTGTCATACCAACAACAGTGGACATGGGCATAAAGTTCGCTCTCGCCGGTATAGGCCTCATTATCGTCTATGAGTTCCTGCACTTCATACTCTATTTTTTAAAACTGATAACATGGCCTTTCAGGGCAGCATTCAAGAAGAAGTGAAATTATGGACTGGTTCGAGTTGCGTAGGCAGGCAGTTCATGCTGCAGGCATAATAAGCATAATTCCGCTGCTGTGGTGGGGAAAATGGATTGGTGCAATTGTCACAGTAGCTGTGCTAGCATTTTTTGTGCTATGGGCATTCTGGAGGCGCAAAAGACACAGACCAGCAACTGGTATGGACAGGCTTGCCGAGAGTTTCGCCATAGGTTATGAGCGTTCCGGCGAGAGGCCATTGATGGGCGCCATAACATTTTATACAGGAGCAACTATCTCAATATTGCTGTTCGATGTGGTGGCGGCTGCTGCGGCGATAGCTGTTCTGGCTCTCGCGGACTCGGCATCCACTGTAATTGGTTTTTATTTCGGCAGGCACAAGCTTCCAGTCAACCCAAAAAAGAGCTGGGAAGGTTCGATAACGTTCTGGCTGTCGGCCTTTTTAGTTCTCCTCTTTTTTGTGAATCCATTGCGAGCCTTCTTGACAGCTTGGATAACGATGACGATAGAAGCATTACCGCGAATAGACGACAATATCACTGTTCCGATAACAGCTGGCGCCCTGCTCACCATCCTCGCTTATTTCAACATTTAAATAGGGTGAGATACAAGTGATTGCTATGCTTGCACAAATTGGAGGTCAGACAGACCTCATATCGACAATACTATGGTTTCTGATTTTCTTAATGTTCATAATATTCGGACCGCGGCTCATGATCGCCCAGACTGTGTTAAAGCTGGAAAAGGATGTGAGTGAACTGGAGACTATGGCAAACCACAGCCGTGAAAGGATTGCAAAATTCATCTCAAAGAAACCAACCCCGTTGCTTCGTTCACGAATAGGAAAATTCATGGACTTCTTTTCTGTATCTCCAGTCAGCGTTGATCCTTATGGAATAATACGCAAAATAGACATGGTAGTGCGGCAGTCGGATGCGCGCTTCAAGTGGTTTGTGAAGCAAATAGCTCCTGACCTGAATGCGGAGCAGGCAGCGAACGTGAAGAACGCGCTTGCCGGCGCGATGACCGTGCACCAAATAGCCAAGGTCGTGCGACACTTCCTTGAGCTCATAAAGAAATACAAAATATACCAGCTCGCGCTGATCTTCCAGATGCAGCTGCCGCTGATACGCCAGATGGCAAAGGCTGCAGAGGCAGCAACAGGTGCGTTCGTTGATGGTGTACCCATTGGTGATGGTATAGGATCGCTGGTTGCTGCACATCTCATGCAGGGCAAGCCAAAGATTTTTGCAGATGAAGAATTTGCTGTTTCCAAATCAACAGTGGCGGGCAGAAAGGTCCTTGTGGCAAAAGCGGCCGGCCCTGGCGCCAGCACGGGCTATCCTGGCAAATTCCTTATTAAACTCACCAAAAGGGAGCGCATAGATAGGATAATCACTATCGATGCTGGACTAAGATTGGAAGGTGAGAAGACCGGTAGCGTGGCAGAAGGTGTTGGTGTTGCTATGGGCGGCACTGGTGTGGACCGCTACGAGATAGAGGAGTTCGCGGTTAAACATGGAATACCGTTGGATGCTGTCGTGATAAAGGTCAATGAGGAGGAGGCCCTTTCGCCTATGCACAAAAACGTGCTTGCCTCGGTTCATGATGCAATATCAGCGGTGGAAGAAGCGGTTAGACGTGCAGACCGCCGCGAGCGCATACTGATAATGGGTGTAGGAAACACATGCGGTATCGGCAACAGCCCGAAGGCCGCAAAGGCGGCAGAAGAAAAAGTTCGCACGGCGCTGCGCAAGATTAAACCTGAGAAAAAGAAATGGTCTTTTTCGTAATCTTTATAAACATTCAGCAGCTATCAGGACTTGATTAATATGGCGATACGACCCGGCAGATGTTATCATGCAATAACCAAACGGCCATGGACACGCGTATCAATGCGGAAGCCACCAAAGAGCTATGTCAAGGGTGTGCCAGCAAGCAAGATCCATCAATTCGAGGTGGGCAATATCGCAGGCAAAGCCGACCTGCCTTTGGTCTACCATCTCGTGAGCCGCAGGGATGTGCAGATGCGCTCCAACTGCCTTGAGGCAGCACGCATGGCTGCCACGAAATGGCTTGAGAAGAATCTCGGTGCCACAGGCTTTTTCCTAAAGATACTTCCGTTTCCACATCATGTCCTGCGCGAGAATGCTATGGCGACGGGCGCAGGCGCTGACCGATTCTCAGAAGGTATGAGGCACTCATTCGGCAAGCCCATTGGCCAGGCAGCACGCATCAAGGAATGGCAAAAGGTTATGACCGTACGAACACTGGCCGGAAAGGATGATATTGTTAAAGAGGCGTTGCGCCGAGCATCTGCCAAACTGCCTGGTGCATGTAGGATTGTTGCTGGCTAATCATTCGAGAATAATAGGGTTCGAAGTTGCTACCTGCTTCTCAAGCGTTTCCAACCTTTTTGCCAGCTCATTGATTGCTGGCTTGAGGTCCTCAGCTGGAAGATTCGTCAACCGCAGGCGCATCTCCATGAAAGCTGTCCGCAACTCCTTGAACTGTTCTGCCAGTTCGTTGATATCGGCAACAGTAACTGATTGTACGATTGGCTGAGGAGCTTTTTGACCACTTTTCATTGCAACAAATTCTTCCTTGATATTGCGCACCTCCTTCTTGAGCGTTTCGATCTCTATCTCGAGTGTCGCTAGGCGCTTGTCTATCTGGAGGTTTGCCAACTTCACCTTGTCCTCGAGCCTTTGCAACTCACCATTCATAACATCACATTATCTGCGGCAAAATAAATGTTACTATGTCCCCTACTAGGAGCGTCACAATGAGCGCTATATGAAATACTATGCCGAAGCGCACACCATCACGAATCATCACATATGATCTGTATTTGCGTATTTTTTTAACTTCAGTGGCTGTCAGACCGCGGATATATTTTTTGTAGAGTTTAAGCCTGGGGATGTCCTCACCGAGCATATCATCAACCTTAAGCTTGCTTGCAGGTATCCTCACATAGAAACTTTTTTCTACAGCATTCAACATGCGATAAAGGATAGGCATAGCAATGACAACTAAGGGAAGGATAACCAACCAAGCCATGCCCGACATCGACCATAGTACAGCAACGGCGGCTGTCACGCCTATGCTAATCGGCACTATGATATGGGCATCCGCCTTGACTTTGTGGGATATGGCTGCCCGAAGCGTGGGTTTCGAACATGCCAGGACAGCAGCATACCCTACGGTATATATCGCACCGACAAAGAAAACGTTTATGAAAAACGCCAACGGCATGGGAAAAACTGACATTTGTCCAAAGGGCCACAATGGCAATAGCACGCCTATCGCGGCCATCAACTCGCCATCACCACCGCCCCACTGACCTGTTAGATACATGCCCAAGCCGAATAACGCGAAAATGCCTCCGACAACCACTGACATTGTAAGACCTGACCAGTCTCCTGTCTGTGCGCCTTCTATACCGAATAATAAAAGACCTGTGGCGATCATAACGGCACAGACCCAGTCAGGAATATTGGTTGTCTTAAGGTCCCACAGTCCAGCACCAGCGCTGCCGACAAGGGCAATGGCGACGCGAAGCAGTTCAAACATAGGTATCTTTTAATTTGCAAAGCACATAAAAGGATATGCCAAATGTACTTGTGCTGTCGGGTATTGTGCTACTGTTTATCGCAATAATTCTGATAATTTTCGGCACGATTTCGCGTGGCGAGATAAAGTGGGCCGTTGGTGGCTTTATTGGACCGATACCGTTCGGCTTCGGTAATGATCCGCGGTTGCTCTGGACAGTGATATTGATAAGTGTGATGCTACTGCTGATTTTCATATTACCGTTATTCAAACAACTGATTTAAAATTTCAATGTCGAGAAACTGTTAAGAAAGTTTAAATGCCAGAAGCCCAAAATTATGACATGCGCATAAAACCAAAACAACAGATACTGCTGCTCGGCCCTAAGAGCTATCTCGTGCGTGCTGAGGGCAGATTTGATTGCGAATATGGAAGTGTTCAGCTCGACAAACTTGTTGGCAAGGCGTTCGGAACAAAAATCAAGATCGACAAGTACAATTTCAGCATTGTTCAACCTACTGTAACTGATTTTCTGTTCAAGCTCGCCAAGCGCGCACCGCAGGTCATCCTGCCCAAAGACGCTGCCACGATATTGGCTGTGACAGGTATAGGCCGCGATGCCGTAGTAGTCGATGCGGGCACGGGCAGCAGCTTCCTCTCTCTGTTTCTGGCGAATTACGTGGGCAAGATTTACACCTACGAGAAAAAGAAAGAGTTCTACAAACTTGCAAGCAGGAACATAAAGAATTCTGGATTGAAGAACATTTCAATAAAACTAGCCGACATTTCAAAGGGCATAAAGGAGAGGAACGTTGACCTGATAACGCTGGACCTCGAAGGACCTGAAAAAATAATAAAGCTCGCTGAAAAGGCTCTGAAAGCTGGAGGCTGGCTCGTCGTCTATTGCTTGCACGTCGAAGAGGTGCAGGCTGTATGTAGGGAGCTGACGAAAAGGAGCTTCACCGAACCAAGGATCGTGGAGAATCTCCAGCGCAACTGGCAGATACATGTTGGCAAACGCACATGGACGAGGCCAAAATCTGTAATGTTGGGGCATACCGGCTTCCTTGTTTTCGCTAGAAAAATATAATGGTGGGCCCGCCCGGATTTGAACCGGGGTCTCGAGGTCCCGAACCTCGGATCCTAAATTGCCCAACCTTTTTCCGTGAACGCTTTTGCACAGCAAAAGGGTTCCAAGCTAGACTACGGGCCCTAAGCAAAACTCGGTTCCAATATTTCTTAAAGATATCACAAATATACTTCAACAATTCCGCCGATGAAAATGGAAAGCAAGCCAAGTCCGAGTAGCAACAGGCTGTCCCTAAGCACCAGGTTGAACTCCGGGCTCATGAACTTCTCACGGATAACGCCAGCTGAAAGCATGCCTCCCGCTATGCCGGCAAGGAAGTAGGCCAGCATCTCTATGGGCACATGTGGCATTATGCCTGCTGTCGTAGTTGCAAACTCGGAATAAAGGCCTTGGCGCAGAAAGCCTGCGAGAAACAGCGCCAGTATCGATGCATTCCAGCTCAGTATAAAAAGGGCACCTGTTGCGAACAGAAAGGATAGTGCGAATGCGAATAGCATCACACGCAGATTGTTTTCAATTATGGGTTTTAACAGTGATGTGCCGGTGATAGCAGCGCCCGATATCGCGGATACAGCTGCTATATCGGCCAATTGCTGGGCAAAGGCCTGTTCGACGAACTGTTGAGGAAAGACGAGCGAGATGAAAAATATCGAGATGAAGTTTCCAATGAAGAACAGCGCGAAAAGCCATACCACTTCGCCATGCCTCTGCCAGAAATTCATATCTATCTTCTTCTCGGCCTCGGCTGCCTCGATTTCTTCCTCGTGCATCAGTATGCGATAGACAACCGGTGTCATTGCGATCGTAACAAGCATAGGCGAGATTATCCCTGCACCGGAAGGATAAATCCAGGATGCTGCAAAAACGCTGACAAAAGAGACAATAGTGCTGAGCAGTATCATGTCTACTGGCTTGTTTTCTATCTTCTTTGCCGGGAATATCGATTCCAAAACCATGAGTTAACTATTTATCTGTGTATTTATTAGTTTAACGCAGATAATATGGAAAGACCTAAACTCAATGGACAGCAGATTATACGAAGGAGATTGCCTGCTGTCGAGCGGACCATATCCGAGATAAACCCGGAACAGGATGTGCGCGTGCGTTTGATGGGCACGGTTCTGGGCATGTCGGCAAGCAGCCTTATGCTGGATGACGGCAGGAATCGCACCGAAATCGTGTTCGATTCTCCCGAGGCATTGGCAGGCATCGAAACGGGCAAGCTCGTGCGCGTCATATGCCGCGTGCTGCCGCTGATAGACGGCTTCGAATGCAGAGGAGAAGTTATACAGAACTTGGATGACTTCGACCTCGGGTTGTGGAAAAAAGCAAAAGAGGTGATATCGAATGTTCACAGCAACGCTTAGTGACACCAAAATGTTCAAGGATTGTGTGGATTGTATAGCAAGCCTGATAGACGAGGGGCTTTTCAGGCTGACGCCAACAGGCATCGAGCTGATGGCTGCTGACCGCGCAATGGTCGCTGTTATCGAGTTTAAAATTAACAAGGAGGCTTTTGAAAGCTACCAATGTGATGCCCTCGCCAATGCAGGCCTGAACATGATGAACTTCCTCACGGTGCTTAAGCGTGCCGGTCCTGGAGATAAGCTCACACTTAAGCTCGGCAACAACCGTCTTGAGGTCATTCTTGAAGGGAATTCTAGGCGGGTGTTTGAGCTACCGCTGCTTGATGTTAACATCGAAGACATACCACCCATAAATAACCTCAACTGGACAGCGAACGCCGAATTGGCCACCGAAGTGCTGAGCCAGGGCATAGATGATGCGGACATAGTTTCGGATGCAGTTGCATTCGAGCTTTCGAATGATGGTTTCCGCATGGTCGCGGAAGGCGACTCATCAAAGGCAGAACTCAAGCTTGCAACTGGCAGTCCCGCACTTACAAAACTGGATGTCAAGACGCCAGCGAAGGCGAAGTATCCGCTCGATTATCTCAAGAAGATATCAAAAGCCGCACGCATCGCAGACACCGGAGTACTCTCTATATCAACAGACTATCCGATGCGGCTCGAATTCAAAGGTGCAAATGCTTCCATAGCCATGATACTTGCGCCGCGTGTCAGCGAGGATTAGATCCTTTATACAGAGCAGCCAGCATAAACGGCAGAATTATCGTTACATCTCCGTCCACTGTCACGTATTTCGCATTCTCCTTTATCTTGCCCCAGCTCACGGCTTCGGTCAGGCGCGCTCCGGAGAGTGAGCCATCGTACTGTGTTGCTGTGGTTATATAAACAGCATAATCCAGCCCACCCTTGAACTGGTTCCACCATATGGTATGGTGCTTGGAAATGCCGCCGCCTAGCATCAGCGCGCCTGTTGTCTTGTGCTTGAAAGCAATATCAGCAAGCTCCTTCTCGTCCGCGAGGACATCGAGCTTGAATTTATGGTCTTGTGAGAACCATAAAATGTTGGTGCCGAAAGCACCGTCTGTGATGGCTGGAACATAGATCGGAACGTTATGCCTCGCTGCCTGACAGACAATCGAGCTCTCATCATTCAGCCTCTTGCCAAATTCCGCAATTAGCTCACGCCCCGACCATTCTGACTTTATTTTTGCGAGCTCTTCGAGTATAGGTTGCATATTCTTTTCGAGAACCCCGCCGTATTCATCGTTAGGTATCAGCACGTTGCCAAGCCTGTAGATATGCTCGCGGTGGAGCTTTGCATCGTCCAGCTCAAAGGCGCCATGGTAGTATTTGCCGCCCCAAGCCTTGGCCAGGTCGTGGTCCAGTGTACCACATGTAGTTATTATCACGTCAACAAAACCCTTATCAATCATCTCCGCTATTGCACCGCGCAGTCCTGTAGCAACGATGCACGCCGGAAAAGA
Source organism: Candidatus Aenigmatarchaeota archaeon (assembly GCA_018920245.1). Classification (GTDB taxonomy): domain Archaea; phylum Aenigmatarchaeota; class Aenigmatarchaeia; order Aenigmatarchaeales; family JAHLMS01; genus JAHLMS01. Next base: position 25,752 of record JAHLMS010000003.1, on the reverse strand, counting down.
GAGGAACTTGAGGCAGTTTTTGTCTGCTTTCATTGCCCGAAGTATGTCAACTGCTCTCGCAAGGTTGGTAGCACCAAAGCCACCAGCGACAGACATCTGCTCCACAACATCACTGATGTCAGCACCGTCCAGGCGCATATCCTTTTCAGGCTTGTCCAGCATGGTCATGCAATCACATCTGTGTAATCATTTTAAATCCTTTTATACTTTATTACAGACCATGAATCAGACCGAGATTCTTGCCTACTATTCGCGGCCTGAGGTCATCAAAGGACTGCTCGACATAGCACGCGACAGGGAAGTGGTCGGTGCCTACCGAGATGGTCGCTACTCGAAAAGGCCTGATGTGTTGCAATATCCATCTGACATTGCCGCGAAGGTCAGGACCGGCATAGTGAGCTGGCACTGCTCCGTTGAACATTGGCATTCACCTATGGCGTTGTCCACTTCGTTGAGCAGGGCTGAGCTGGATGCCGCACGAAAGGGCTTCGATATCATATTTGACATTGATAGCAAGTCTGAGTTCAATTACGCAAGAACAGCTGCAATAGTGGTTTGTAATTTTCTCGCTGATATGGGTGTTAAGCCGACAATAAAGTTCTCGGGCAGACGCGGATTTCATGTTGCAATAGCCTCTAAGGCATTGCCTGCGAGCATAGACTACAAGCCCAGTGCTGCGCGATATCCTGAGATACCTCAAGCAATTGCGGGCTTCTTGAAGGTTAAGATCGAGGACGAACTAATGGATGCACTAATTGCAGAGGCAGGAGGAATGGCGGCGCTCACAAAAGGCGCATCGATATCCGAAATAACCCCATGGAATTTTCTGGACATTGAGTCCAATTGGGGTGCGCGCCACCTGTTCCGTGCACCATATTCGCTGCATGAGAAAACCTGGCTCGTTTCACTTCCGTTACGTTTGTTCAAGCTGAAAAAATTCAAGCCTGAGGACGCCAGACCGGGAGCAACTGGCGGGCCGTTCTTAGTGAACAAACCGGAAGAGGCGACAGAGCTACTCGTAAGTGCTTTGGACTGGTCAGCTAAGCACAAGCCTCAAGAAAAGAATATAGAAAGGTCTATGCAAAAAGGTGCGCCAATACCGGAAGAGCATTTTCCTCCATGCATACGATTGCTCCGCAATGGCATCTCAGACGGTCGCAAGCGCTCGCTCTTCACGCTCGTATCTTTCCTTCGTGCGGCTAACTGGCCATGGGAAAAGATAGATATTGCTGTAAATGAGTGGAACAACAAGAATCCCAAAGGCCCTCTGCCAAACCGTTTCATATCAACGCAGCTGGCATGGCACAAGAGGCAAGCAAGAAATCTTTTGCCGGCGAACTGTGATAATGACACATTCTACCGTTCCATAGGCATATGTCAGCCGACAGAACTCTGCGCACGAATAAAAAACCCGGCGGCGTTCACTCGTCTATCCTGCACAAAGGCAGCAAAACAAAAGATTAATAATAAGAGCATCAAATAATTAGCGTGATTGCTATGGACCTTATCAGTTATGAAACTATCCGCGCCTGCCACAGGGCAGAGAAAGATGAAGCACTGCAGGTGCTGCCTGAAAATTTCTTTCAGTCTGTACGTGCATGGTTGGCTGCAAAGATGGCAAAGCAAGATACCATGAGTCTGCTCGAGGCTGATAACGCGAAAAAGTTGATAGAAGACCTGATAAATAGGCGAGAGCGAAAAATAGTCATGGCGGCAATCCGTGCTGTCCGCGGCTCGCCTCCACCAGCAGGTATGACTACTGCCGAGGCTGCTTTCTTCGACAGCATTGTTGCCCAGCTCACGGCATTCAGAACCACAACCATCAATAGCATAATAGGTCCTGCAGCTCTGGCTGAAAGCAAGGTTACGGCAGCTATTGAGAGTGTCGCTGCAATGAAGGATGAAACAAAAAAGGAACAGCCGCAACCGCCAGCCACCTCTGTGTCTAAATCTCAGAACGGCCACATATTGCTCAACATTCTGACCGACCTGCCTCGGTTCATTGGCACTGACATGGTGGGTTATGGCCCAATGAAAGCAGGGGACATGATATCATTACCTGCTGAAACAGCGAAGCTCCTGCTGGACAAGGGCATGGCAAAGGTTGCATTAGAATGAGCTGTAAAGCAAACGTCACCTAACGTTTCGGGATAAAAGAAGTTTTGCGAAATGAAATGGAGCAAAATTTGGGTGGAGCGAACCGCAGGTGAGCGGAACCGTTAAATCGCTGTTAGTTGTGTCGAAGCGTAGCGGGGACCGAGGAAAAGTGCAACGGTGCCGAAGGGCAAAAAATCAAAGTAATTTCAGGGGCGTATTCAATCAAGCGAACACAGTAAGCCATAAAGAATAAGTATCAAGGGGCAATTTTGGTTCGTTTGTCATGGAGGGATTTCGTTTAGGCTTAATTTTGAGTGTTTCCTGATAGAAAATTTTATATAATATATCATTATTTATTGATATATGAGCAGAGCAGATAACTTAAAATTATTAAAAGCACTATCAGAAGAAACCAGATATAGAATAATTGAGACTCTTCTCAAAGGAGAAAAATGTGCTTGTGAAATTCCTTTTTTGATTCATAGGACACAATCCAATACTTCTATGCAACTGTTAAAACTTGTTGATTTAGGTGTTTTAAAGTCCAGAAGAGAAGGTAGAAAAATAATTTACTCAATAAAAAATCGTAAGGTTTATAGCATTTTCAGAGTATTGGGGGTATTAAAAAATGGATATAAAATCATTTTTTAATAAAAACAAATTTACTATTTTTTTGCTATTGGTTATGATAGCAATAACTATTTTTGTATTTTCTGCTGGAAAACAAACTATTAAAGATGTTCCGCAGATTAATGTCACAATGGGTGTAATACTAATTCTTGTGGGGTTAGCTGCAGGACTTTTAGGTGGATGGATAGGAACTGGTGGTTGCAGTGTTATGCTTCCAATATTGCATTTCTGGTTAGGATTTCCTGCACCTATTGCTGTCGGAACAACCCTTTTTGCAGTAATTTTCACTGCTATTTCAGGAGGTTACGGTCATTTTAAACAAAAAATGTGGATAAGAGAGTGAGCAAAAGGGTTAAAACAACGCATGCAATATATGGTCGATGTATATATGCACCAACAACAGTTGAAAAAATGAAAACTCAAGGAAAGGAGGAAAAATTAAAGTGAGGTGAAAAAATGAAAGAAGCATTATTGGTTATAGATGTACAAAAGATATATACTGAGTCGGATTCCAATTTGTTTTGTGTCGGAAATGATAAAACTATAGAAAATATAAACAAATTAATAGATAATTTCACGAAACGAAACGAACTGATAATCATGGTTCGACACATGCATAAAAAAGACGGTAGTGACCTTGGTAGAATGTTTGACTTTGCCGGAGAATCTGAAGATTTCAATTTCAAAGAAGACTCTAATGAAGTCAAATATGCGGAAAATTTAAAGCGACCGAAGAATGTCATCGAGATAACGAAAAACAGGTATTCGGCTTTCAAAAATACTGATTTAGATCGGATTTTGAAAAAACATAAGGTTAAAAAAGTGGTAATTTGTGGCTTCATGACAAATTTCTGTTGTGAATCAACTGCCCGTGAAGCTCATGATATGGATTATTTCGTTGATTTCATAATTGACGCTACAGGATGTCCCGACCTTCCTTCCTTAACGCAAAATCAAATCAAGAAAGTAGTCAGTGAAACTCTTGCAAATGGTTGGGCAGTTATACTCACAACGGACGAATATATAAAACAAAAACGAGGGGAAGCATGTCATTAAATGATTATGAGCTAGAGGAATCGCTTCGTAGATCATTAAACTTCATCTTAGACTCAGTTTCGGATGAGGGTTGTTGGCAAAATTTTGAGAATCTTGGAACCCTATACGTACAACAATAATTACAGAGTTACTTTTAATGACCGGTTTAAAAGAAAACGACCAGTGGCTTGTGCGCAAAGATGATCACACTTACAAATCATTCTCACTTAAAGATTCTTTTTCATACCTCAATTCAAAGATTCATGATGATGGCTCGTTTGGAACAGATTTTTGGGATGCATGCCGTTTAGCAAAACTAATTGCTACATTTGACCTGAAAGATCATTTTCCATCCTATGAAAAACTACATAAATCAATTCTAAAATGTATTAATGAAGACTCTATTCTTGCAGGAAGTTCGGAATGGAGAGGATCGGGATTTCTCGCTGCAGCTATTGATTACTTAAACAGCATTGACATGAAGAACACGAGCGAGAAATTAATAGACGTCCTCCTAAGAAGTTAAGATCCTAATGTGGCAGTTGGCAAGGAATGTGATAAGTCGGACATAGATCCTATTAATATGATAATTCAAAGGGCATTGGAATCATTAATTAGAAGGATATATATGGAAAAATATTGGAGAAGCGGTGTTGGAATTTGGGTGTCAAAATGGGAATCAACCGCCCTTTGTCTTGAGTTGGCACAACAAAAGATCTAAAAGAAATTTTAAGTTAAGACGTGGTATTTAATTTTCTTTTTATCCATTCAACTGCTTTTTTCACATAATGTTCTTTATCATCGTGGTCTTTTGATCTGAGTTTTAACTTGTATTTTTACATTTTCAACAGAAATATCAATACCAGGAAATGCTCCGCCACGATAGTCTATTTTATGATTAGGAAATCTTTTCAGTAATTCAATAGCAACAATAAATTCACCAAGATTACCTTTTAGGGCAAATGGTATCGTTAAATCTGATTTTTTATATAAAGAAATCAATTTCAAGGTTTGATTAAGAACATCCTGTAATGTTTCTATTTCTTAGTTTTTCTCCATATTGATTAAAAAGTAAAAGAGTTATTTAAATGTTCTGAAATAGTTAAGCGACTTTCCGTTAAAGCCCGCCAATTGCAACTAACTTATAAGCTTATACGCAGTTTTTCCGAAGGAAAAATTGGAGTGGAGCCGAGTGATAGCGAGAGTGCAACGTCCCCGAGCGACTGAAAGGAGCGAAGGAGTTGCCCGAAGTTTTTAAATGTGTCGGTGCCCGATTTTGTTTTTTGCACCCAAATAGGTGTCGCTAACTTTACAGCTCACATTAGAATAGCCTTTAAATAGGTTCAATATTCTAAATTCTTTTGATAATCATGAATGCCCCTAAAATACAGAACCGATACTGCCCATATTGCCGCAAGCACACACAACACGAGGTTAAGCGTGTTAGTGTGCGAAAAATCAAACGCATGCTTGCGAGCGGACAGCGCAGGTTCAAACGCAAGATGCGCGGTTACGGCTCATTCCCGAAAAGCAATCCACGTGACAGGGCGAAGCCCACACGGAAACTCGATCTTAGCTATGTCTGCAAGGAATGCGGCAAAGGGCACAATATAGGTTCGGGCTTCCGCGTTAAGAAGTTCGAGCTCGTGAAGGTGTAACTATGAGGAGTGTACGACGCCCTACAAGCAAGTTCTTGAAGGTCGTATGTGGCAAGTGCAAAAACGAGCAGACTATTTTTAATAAGCCTTCGAGCACGGTCAAATGCCTCGTCTGCGGTGCTGAGCTGGCCGAAACAACTGGCGGCCGCGGAAGGCTAAAGGCAAAAGTGCTGAGCGTAATGGATTAATTTTATTTGTCATTACACATCACTTTTTGCATGTTAGGACTCAGTCGCAATGTTATTTTACTAGGTATAATCAGCGGCCTTAACGATGTGGGTAGCGAAATGTTGATGCCGATACTGCCGTTGCTCATTGTGAGCCTGGGGGGTGGGCCGCTCGCTGTTGGGCTGATAGGGGGCGTAGGTGATATGATTGCAACCGGACTCAAGCTGCCTTCTGGCTGGTGGTCAGACCGTATAGGCAGGCGCAAGCCATTCCTGTGGATTGGATATCTATCGTCGGCATTGGCACGGCTCGGACTTGCGGCAGCTGCCACCTGGCAGCATGTGCTTATACTCCGTCCGCTTGAACGGGCTGGCAAGGGCATACGCGATGCACCACGCGATGCGCTAATAGCCGAATCTGTTGCATGGGGGGTGCGTGGCGCGGCATTTGGACTCCAGCGCACTCTGGATACTGTCGGTGCAATAATAGGTTCAATTGCGGCTGTTATGCTGATTGCTGTGATAGGAACACAATATCAGACTATAGTTCTGCTGGCCGGTGCCATCTCGTTGCTCTCACTTATACCGATGTTTTTTGTGAAAGATGTGTCCAAACATGCTAGAAAAATCGCGCTTAGTATTGGTCTGAAGGCTTTGCCGTTGCCTCTTCGGCTATATGTGGCTGCAGCGACGCTATTCGGTATGGGAAACTTCACATACATGCTGTTCATACTGCGCGTCCAGCAATTGACAGGCTCAGTGCTAACCACTGTCGCGCTGTATGTTGTCCTCAATGTCTTGATGGCAGTGATGCTCGTTCCAGCCGGCAGGCTTGCAGACAGAATCGGCAGACGGAACGTCCTACTCTTTGGTTGGTTGTTGTTTGCTGTCGTGGCTGCCGGTTTCGCACTCGCCACGGATATGATCATGGTTGCAATTATGTTTGCCTGCTACGGAATTGCATATGCGCTGTTCGACGGCAATCAGCGTGCACTCGCTGCCGACCTTGCACCCGCACAACTCAAGGGGACCGCACTTGGAACACTCCATGCAGCAATCGGTGCCAGCGGTTTGATTGGAGGTCTTGTGGCCGGAGGTTTATGGCAGGCCATCAACCCGACAAGCGCATTCATGTTCAGTGCTATTTTGGCGACATGCGGCGCAGTGCTGTTATTATTTGCCGTGCCCAACACCAAACCTTAAAAGCCTGCTGGCTGAATCTATGGCATGCCAAAGAAGGAGCGCGAGTGGCCTGAGCCTAACGAGCTCGTGATAGGAAAAATCACGAAGGTGAATCCATTTTCAGCTTTCGTAGCCCTTGAGGAATATCCTGGCAAAGAGGGTATGGTCCACATCTCTGAAGTCGCGCGAAAATGGATTAAGGACATCCGCGAGTTCGTGAAGGAAGGACAACCAGTTGTTGCGCTCGTTCTGAACGTAGAACCGGCCAAAGGGCATATCGCGCTGAGCTTGAAGCGTGTCAGTGATCATGAGGCAGAGGAAAAACTTAAAGAATACAAGCGGGAGGCCAAAGCCGAGAAGATGCTCGCTGCTGCCGCAAAGAAGCTGAATGTAAGTCTAGATGTTGCCTACAAGCAGGTAGGCTTCAAAATGAGAAAAGACTTCGGCGAGCTGTTCCGCGCATTCCAGACCGTGCAGGAGAACGAAGCCGCTTTTTCTGCAAAGGGCTATCCTGCAGAATGGATTGCTGCAATAAAGGCTGTCGCTGAAACTGCGCTGGCAGTCAAGGAAGTGAAGCTGAAGGGTACGCTGGAACTGAAATGCCCAGCACCTGATGGTGTTGAAGTGATAAAGAACATTCTGACAAAATTGCCTTCTGGCATAACAGCGAGCTACATTTCTGCTCCCAAATATATGCTGACAATGAAGACGAGGGATGCGAAAACCGGCGAGAAGGCCTTGCGGAGCGCTGCCGAGGCTGCCATAAAAAGCATCCAGGCGGCTGGCGGGAGCGGCACATTCACGGCAGGTTAATATGCCCGAAAAAATCAGCGGACTAAGTGCTGTCGCATATTGGACTGGCGAGGAAGCTGCCAAATACGACCGTAGCTCGTCCATCAAAAAGACGCAGGAAGAGATGACCCAACACATTATGATGGAGCTTGAGTTGCCACCGCGCAGTCTTGTGCTCGATGTTGGATGCGGCACCGGCTTCAGCATGAAAGTGATTGAACAGTTCGGCTGTCTGCCTATTGGTATAGATGTCTCTGTTGAGATGCTCAAGCTGGCGAAGGCAAAGGGCATGCGACTGCTGGTGCGCGGCGATTGGCGCAACCTCCCTTTTCGCGAGAACAGTCTTGATGCGTTAATCTCCGTTTCAACATTGCAATGGATATCTGGAAAGACCATGGAAGATGTCAAAAGGCAATACAAAAAAATCGCGACCGAGAGCAATCGTGTGCTCAAATCAAGAGGCAAGGCAGGTATCCAGTTCTATCCTGCAACATCTGCTGAGTTCGAGCTTGTAAAGAAAGCGTTCAAGGGCGCAGCTTTTGGTGGCCATGTAACTGAAGAGGGCAGTGGAAAGAAGTTGAAACGATACCTTATATTGCAAAAGAAGTGGTAATTAATATGCGCATGCGAAAGTGCCCAAAGTGCGGACGATATACCCTAAAGGAGAAGTGTCCTACAGACGGCTCCGCAACTGTTAGCGCACATCCACCGCGCTTTTCATTGGGCAAGGAAACGAAATATGGTAAGTATAGAAGGGCAGCACAGGAATAACTTTAAATGTGCAAGGAACAAAAATTGCACAGGTGATGTTTCTGATTGAAACGAAAATAATATGTGAAGAAAAACCGAAGCTCAAGAATCCCATAGCACTCGTCGGCCTACCAGGCATAGGCAACATAGGCAGAATAGCTGTCGGATATCTGGTCCACGAACTAAAGGCGAAAAAGTTTGCTGAGCTCTACTCGCCCTACTTCTTTCCGTTCGTCATGATTCATAATGACATGATACACACACTGCGCAACGAATTCTATTACTGGAAGAACCCAAAAGGCAGGGACATCATAATGCTCATAGGAGACTGCCAGACCTACGACCCAAAGGGTCACTACGAAGTTGCGGGGAAGATATTGGAATTTATCAGGGCGTTGGGATGCAAGGAAGTGATAACAATTGGTGGTTTCAGTACAGGAAAGATTACTGAGAAGCCGAAGGTTTTCGGAATCGCAACTGATGCGGATGTTGCTAAGGACCTTAAAAGGTACGATATCGAAACCAAGGTCACCGGTCAGATAGGAACAATAGTAGGCGCATCAGGCCTTATTCTTGGTATAGGTAAGATGCAGGGAATGAAGGGGTTTGTGTTACTCGGTGAAACCTCCGGCTTCCCAATAATAACAGACCCAACAGCTGCCGAGTCAGTGCTCATTGTATTGCAGAAGATAATCAACATAAAGGTGGACTTGACGAAGCTCGAAGAAAAGGTTAAGGCCATGCACGAGTTCATAAAGAAACTCGAGGAAATACAAAGCCAAGCAATGGAACAGATGCAAAAAAGCGGCAAAAAGCCGGAAGAGCTGAAATACATCGGCTGAGCAAGGTTTAAATACCGTGCAAGAGATTCTAAGAATTGTGACTACCATGTCAGAGGAGAAAGACACCCTAACTCGTTTTGAGCGCGCAAGGATAATAGGTGCGCGGGCATTGCAAATAGCTCGTGGGGCTCCAATACTGCTGAAAACAGAAGAGACGGACCCCGTGCGTATTGCTGAGGCCGAGTTCGCTGCTGGCGTGATACCGCTGAAGGTGCGGAGGAAAGCCCCAGCCAAGCAACGCGCTGCCTAGGATAGTTTTATTTGGGTGTCTGCTCAATTCTGAGTCATGATTAAAAACGTGCGCATAGAGCCTGTCCTGAACAGCCGTGGAGAAACCACAATATTTGCCGAGATCATCACGAACCGTGGCACATATTCTGCTAGCGCACCATCAGGAAAATCAAAAGGGGCATACGAGGCGAAGGCACAGCCGTTTGAAAAAATCAAAAAGCTGTTTCCAGCAGTCAGGAAAAAACTTGTCGGTCTGGATGAAAGCGAGTTCTCAATAATAGATGATACGCTTGAAAGCATCGGTGTAGACCGTATGGGCAGCAATCTGGCAATTGCCCTGTCAATGGCAGCCGTGCGCGCCGCTGGCAACGGTGAAGCATATGCCGCGCTGGGCGGCATAAAGAGTTTTCCGTATCCACTGGGCAACGTTGTCGGCGGTGGTGTGCACGGTGGAGGGCTGAGCATACAGGAAGTGCTTGTAATACCTGTAAAAGCTAAAAACGTGCGCGAAGCCATAGACACAAACTTCGCTATATGGCATGCTGTCGGCAACGAGCTTGGCGCACATGGAATCACAGGCAGAAATGATGAGGGCGCGTGGGTAGCTACAGCTGATGAGGCGGAAACGCTCGGCATAGTCACTAATGCTGCCAAGAAATTCGGCGCAAAGGTGGGTATTGATGTCGCAGCTGGCCAGCTTTACAAGAGAGGAAAATATTACTGGCCATCGCTTGGTAGGACCATGAGCAAAAGCGAACAGATGGACAAGATTCTTGACTTTATCAAGGAGTTCAGACTTGTCTATGTGGAGGACCCTTTCACGGAGACTGACTGGGAAAGTTTTGCACAACTGATGAAAAAGACAAAAATTCTGGTGTGTGGAGACGATCTGTTTGCAACCCAGCCCGAACGGCTGGATATTGGTGTGCACAGGAAGGCTGCAAGGGCAGCCATTATTAAGCCGGATCAGGCAGGCTTAATATCAAAAACATTGCGCGCAATACACATAGCAAAGGACGGCGGACTTGCACATGTTGTATCGCATCGCTCGGGCGAAACCTGCGATACATTTATAGCGGACCTTGCTGTTGCCACAGGAGCGCCGCTGATAAAATGTGGCATATCTGGCGAGGAGCGCGTGGTGAAAGCGAACCGCCTGGCAGAGCTGTGGGATAAGGTTAAAAAACCAGTAATGACAAAGTTGAGATTATGAAAAGGCAATCGCGTATGGAAATGCTATCACTGGAGCAGACAATACTCTCAGAGGAGCGCACACTGCTCTCGCGGGAGCGTACCATTCTTTCGTTCATGCAAACTGCGCTCGCATTCGTTGGTGTCGGCCTCGTGATAGTCAACATTTTCGAGTCATTTAACACGCAACTCGTGGGTTGGGGTTTGGTTACAGTAGGTGTCGTCGAGATAGCTGAGAGTTTCAGACGCATAGTGAGATATCGCCGTGCAATGGCCGAACTACGCAGACGCAAAGAGAAGCTGATGAAAATAACTGGTGTCTAAAGGACGTTCTTCGGTTCAGTCGGCAGACCGAACATCTTGCCTGCAGCGGTTGAAAGAGCGAAAAGATTTCCGCGTTTATTTTTCAATTCGGTTACGCTGCGCACTTTCTGTGTCGCACAGATCATCTGGATTTCATCGCGCAATGCCTTAACAAAATTCTGTATGCCAGTTTCCTTGTTTGAGAACGCGGCGATAATCATTGAGCGTCCTAATGCAATACCATCAGCGCCCAGCATAATGCCTTTCGCTATGGAAGCACCATCGCTGTAACCACCTGCTAGCAGGAGGTCAAATTTCGGCCTGCGGCCAAGAGCACTAAAAACAGAACCTGAAGGTATTGAACACTCGTTCATAATGTGCCAAGGGGACATACCTGTACCGCCGCCAAAGCCGTCGATTGTGAGCGAATTGAGGGGAATTCCCTGCTCGGTCTTGATTTTGTCCAGAACCTCAATGAGCTTGAGCAGACCATGACCCAGGCCTGTCTTCACCCAGATAGGCTTGCCATGGTTTGCATATTGTATCAACGTTTTCCTCAGCCCGTCCTCGGAAAGGTCACCAGGATATGCATGCCTATCAAAGACCTTTCCGCGTTGTACGACATGATAGCCGGCCTTTTTGTACTTCTCGGCAGCGACCGGGTCATCAAACTGTATCTCGCCACCAAGGCCTTGCTTAGCACCCTGGCCTATTTTCATCTCTATTGCATCCGCTCCGAGTCTGACAGCAATCTCGTCCAGCCCGAGCTTATGTTCATTGGCATTGATTTGAACTATTATCGCGCCATAGCCTCTTTGAGCGGATTTATAAGCATCTATGAGCTCTTTCAAACCATTCTCACCGAACGTGACCAGCACATTCTCTCCGATTACACGTGGTATGCCGGCTGCTGCGCAACCAGCTGAAATTATTTTGCCTATATCAGAAGCGACCTTGGTAGAACCGAGGCCTGTTGAAACAATGGGTGCAAGTGCCTTGAAGCCTCCAATTTTCACCTCTGTGCTAACCTCGTTGAACCAGACGCCATTGCCCCAGAGCTCTGGAATGATCTGTATGTCCTCGATATTGGGCAGAATCTTCTCAGCTCCGAACTGGGCGATGCCGAAAGGCTCGGGATAAAGGGGTGTGCCTTCCCTAGCCTTCCTTCCTATTTCACACTTGCCTTCGCGCATGCATACCGAGCATATACCAGACTGTGTGACATGCTCGCCGAAAAGCAAGTCGGTCTTCGTAACGACGCATGCGCCAGAATGCTTGCGCAATCCTTTCCTTGGAGCAAATGCCATGCTAAACTGCTGACAGTGCGAATATTTAAATATTCCAGCTATGAAGGTTGTTCATGCCTTACGAAAACTATCTGTCTTCGGGTATGCATATAGGCATGCGCCAGACAACCGCTGACATGAAGCGCTTCGTCTACAAGATACGCGAGGATGGCTTGGCAATACTTGACCTCGCCACGATAGAGAAGCGCATACAGATAGCTGCGGCTTTCATTGCTAAGTTCAACAGACCACTTGTGGTAAGTCGAAAGCTGGTCGGCCATAGGCCTGTTACAAAGTTCGCTGAAACCATAGGTGGCAAGGCTGTGATAGGCAGATTTCTTCCAGGCACGATAACGAATCCAGCGTTTCCAGGCTACTATGAACCGGACGTCGTCATAATCACCGACCCGTTGGTCGACAAACAGGCAATCATTGAAGCCATGAAAGCTCGCATTCCGATTGTCAGTCTGTGTGACACATTGAACGAGACAGCATGCATAGACCTGATAATTCCTGTCAATAACAAGGGCCGTAAGGCAATAGCGATGGTCTACTGGCTGCTCGCCCGAGAGATACTAAAGGTGCGTGGCACGATAAAGGCTGACGAAGAGTTCACGCCTAAGCCTGAGGAGTTTGAGATGGCCGAAGCCGAGACTCGCATCGAGCGCAAAGAGGAGCGACCGGAACGAAAACGAAGGTCAAGAACGCGCAAAAAATGAATTTTTTGATTCTATGTCACAGCAACAATTTCCTGAGCCGACTGTCGGGGCCCTGATATTCAACAAAAAGAACGAAATCCTCCTGATAAAATCGCACAAGTGGAGAGGGAAGTACGTAATGCCTGGCGGACATATCGAGCTTGGGGAAAGGATGGTTGATGCACTAAAACGGGAAATAAAAGAAGAAACAGGACTGAACATACACGACATCGAGTTTATAGGCTTTCAAGAATTCATATTCGATCATGTATTCTGGAAAAAAAGGCATTTCATATTCTTTGATTTTTCATGCAGAACAAAATCTACAAAAGTTAAACTGAATTCCGAAGGGCAAGAACATGTATGGGTTCCGATAAAGAAAGCGTTGAGGCTTCCGTTGGAACCTTACACAAGAAGGACGATCATACTTTACAGCAAAAAGCATATTAAAAAGTAATCACAATCATTCTTATGAACATACGTGAGCCAGCTGTGGCGGGCGCCTTCTATCCAATGTCAGCAAGCGAACTACACAGTTTGTTAGAAAGGTTCCGTACGAATATAAAAGCTCAGCATGTGATTGCGGCTGTCGCGCCGCATGCAGGTTACAAATATTGTGGAAAAACTGCCGCAACCGTCTATGCCAGCATTGCGCCTGACTTTGATACTGCCATAATTCTCGGTCCGAACCACGCAGGCATTGGCACTATATCAACGGACAGCGGACAATGGCGCACGCCTCTTGGGCTTGTCAGTATCGATAATGATTTCGTCAAGGAACTAACATCAAACAACATTGTAAGCATTGACAGCCGAAGCCATCTCCGCGAGCATTCAATAGAAGTCCATCTACCATGGTTGCAACATCGTTTCGGAAACTTCAAGTTTGTGCCGATATCGATAAACCCCGCTTTTTTTGACATCGAACACATGAGGTCATTGGGGAACAAGATTGCCGAAACCTCGAACATATTGAAAAGAAAAATTCTTGTTGTTGCATCCTCAGATTTCACGCATTACGGTCCTGCATACGGATACATGCCTTTCAGAGGCAACATCTCACAGACGCTCAAGAAGATAAAGGAGATGGATATGGAGGTGGCTGGCTATGCAACGAAGCTGATGCCAGAGCGGCTGATGGAAACATGTGAGAGCCGGACGGTATGCGGATATGGTGCCATTGCTGCTGCTATTTGGGCGGCCCAGAAGCTAGGTGCAAAACAAGGAAGCATTGTGGACTACACCACTAGTTTCGAGACATCAAAAGATGCGTCCGCAATCGTTGGATATTGCGGGATAGTAATTTTTTAAATGAGCCTTGCCATATTGTGCCATGCGCGACATTATTCTCAAGCACGCTCTGCTGAATGCAATCGAGTTCGGGGGCAAGGCCAATGCAAGTGCCGTAATAGGAAAGGTTGTTGCTGAGAAGCCGGAGCTAAAGGCCGACATGGCTGCTGTTAGTAAGGCTGTTGCAGAGGTGGTCAAGGAGGTAAATTCTTGGAATATCGAGAAACAGAAGGCTGAATTGAAGAAGTTCGGCAAAATCGAGAAGCCAAAGAAGGCCGAGCGCACAGGACTGCCTCCGTTACCTGAAGCGAAAAAAGGTAAGGTCGTAATGCGGCTCGCACCCTTCCCGTCTGGGCCATTGCATATCGGCAACGCCAAACCATACATCTTGAATGACGAGTATGCGCGAGCATATAAGGGCAAACTGTTGCTGATAATCGATGACACTATGGGCTCGCCGCAGAAACAGATAGTGCCTGAAGCCTACAATCTCATTCCTGAAGGTCTGAAATGGCTCGGCGTGCGCTTCGACCCGAAAATAATTTTCAAGTCGGACAGGCTGAACATCTACTACAAATATGCAGTTCTGCTCATAGAGAAGGGCTTCGCATATGTCTGTGAATGCTCGTACGACCAGCTCAAACACAATAGGGCTAATGGGATACCATGCAACCATAGGGACTATAGCATAAAGGAGAACATGTCCAAGTGGCAGGACATGCTTGAAGGAAAATATGCTGAAGGTCAGGCCGTGCTACGACTGAAGACTGACATGGGGCATCCCAACCCGGCGTTCCGGGACCGTGTATTGTTCAGGATAACAACCCGCACACATCCGAGGGTGAAGAATAAATACAGGGTATGGCCGTTGCTCGAGTTCAGCTGGGCAATAGATGATCATCTGCTCGGAATAACGCACATCTTGCGTGGCAAGGATTTGATGATGGAATCTGAGATGGAACGGTTTATCTGGAACGTCTTTGGATGGCCACATCCGCAGATAGTGCACACCGGACTTGTACGGATTGAAGGCGTGAAGGTAAGCAAATCAAAATCCCAGCTCGAAATTGCCAAGGGCATATTCAAGGGCTGGGACGATCCGCGCACATGGTCACTACAATCGCTACGCAAGCGGGGCTTCCTGCCAGATGCAATACGGGCGTTCGTTCTGGCCGGTGGTGTCACAGAACATGATGTGACCATACCAATAGACAACCTATATGCCGAGAATAGAAAAATGATCGATGCGATCGCGAACAGGTACTTCTTTGTTGCAGAGCCGGTCGAGATCACATTGGACAGGCTCGTGACAAGGTCAGTGAAGGCGCCCTTGTATCCCGGCAAGCGCAAGTACAGGACTATACCTGCGAGCAGGAAAATCTTCATCGACAAGCTCGACTACATGGCGAACAAGGGCCGAGAAGTGCGGCTCATGCATTTTTGCAACATCGTGCTCGACAAGAATGCAAAGGTTACGGGGAAACCTGTGAAGGACATACCGAAAATACATTGGGTACCTGCAAAGGCCATGAACGCGAAATTGGTGATGCCGGATGGCAAAGAAATCAATGGTATGGTTGAGCCAGCGGCTGCAAAGCTGAAGAAGGATGCGATAGTGCAGTTCGAACGCATCGGCTTTTGCAGATGCGATTCAACCAAGCCTCTGACGTTTTACTACGCCCACAGATAAGGTTTAAATACGTTAGGAAACGAAACCTTTGCAAAGTATGAAAAGATGAACCGACAAAAGTATGAGGTGATTGGATGGAAACCGACAAGATATTGCGCGCTGTAGAACTTGCCAAGAACACGGGAAAGGTACGCATAGGCACAAACGAGACCACGAAGGCCGTCGAGCGTGGAATTGCAAAGCTTGTCATTGTAGCAGAGGACGTTAGCCCACCTGAGATAGTCATGCACCTGCCAACCCTTTGTAATGAGAAGAAGATTGCTTACACAAAGGTCAAGTCGAAACAGGATTTGGGCAGGGCAGCTGGTATTGGCGTTCCGACAGCAGCTGTAGCAATAATAGAACCTGGCGAAGGTAAGAAGGCTCTTGATGAGGTGCTGAAGGAGCTCAAGGGTTGAGGGTTTCGATGCCGGCAGAAGCAAAAAAACCGGCAGATGCAACACCAGCTGAAGTAGTTCAGCTACTGGGCAGGACGGGTGTGAAGGGCGTCATGCAGGTGCGCTGCAAGGTGCTTGAGGGTAGGGACGCTGGCAAGATACTTATTCGCAATGTGCTCGGACCCGTTCGACTGGGCGATATACTGATGTTGCGAGAGACAGAAATGGAAACTGCCGGTGCGCTCGAACCAAGGTGAATGGAATGAAGTGCAGCATATGTGGTCGTGAAATACCCTCCGGTAGCGGAAGCATGTTTGTCTGGAACGATGGCCGGATTGCGTACTATTGCGGCTCGAAATGTAAGAACAATGCTGCGCTCGGCCGCGAACCAAAGAAACTCAACTGGATAAAGAAGAAAAAGTAATCTTCAGACCACAAAATGCTTAAATACTTTTCATGTCTCATTTTTCTATTCCATAAGAGGTGACAAAAATGCGGACATATGTAAAGTTTCATTTCAGCAGCGAGGGGGCCAGCCCGCTCGAGATAATAAGGAAGGTTAGAGAAAGGGGTTGGGCCCCGGAAGTTGGCCAGTACGATGCTTCAAAAGAGTTCACGAAGGAAGAAGAGTATCTTAATATTGTAACTGAGCTGCATGAGATATTGAAAGGGACTGGAACTTTATACAAGCTGATCACGAAGGAACGCTAAAGCAACATTTTAAAGGTCCGGCGGCCAATTCTGGTAAGATGATGTTATGATGAGACAGCCGATAGTAGCCGTGCTCGGCCATGTCGACCACGGCAAGACCACGCTGTTAGACAAGATTAGAGGCACGGCCGTCGCCAGCCGCGAAGCAGGTGCTATAACGCAGCATGCAGGCGCTTCCGAGATACCGGCCGACGTGATACGGAAGATAGCCGGGCCATTGCTTGAAAAATTGAAGATAGAGCTGAAAGTGCCTGGTCTCTTGCTTCTCGACACGCCGGGCCATGCCGCCTTTACTGCGATGCGTCGCAGAGGAGGTTCGATTGCAGACCTCGCTATACTTGTCATAGACATCAACGAGGGCATACAGGAACAGACCGAGGAAAGCATGAGCATTCTCAAAGAGTTCAGGACGCCTTTTCTTGTGGCAGCTACGAAAGTGGACTGTGTGGAGGGTTGGGTCAGCCATCCAGGTGCAGGGTTCAACGAGAGCCTTGCTAAGCAGCCGCAGCATGTCAGGAACATCCTTGATGGCCTTATATATCGTATTATAGGCCAGCTGTCTGAAAGGGGTTATGAATCCGAACGTTTTGATCGTATCACTGATTTTCGCAAGACAGTGGCCATAGTGCCTGTTTCCGGTGTGACGGGCGAAGGCATACCTGAACTTCTTATGATACTTTCTGGTCTTGCACAAGCCTTTCTAAGCGAACAACTCAAGCTGACGACCGGTCCTGGTAAAGGTAGCATTCTTGAGGTGAAAGAGATACGGGGTCTGGGAATGACTATTGATGTCGTGCTTTATGATGGCACTGCGCATACTGGAGATTGGTTGATTGTCGGTGGCCCAAAGCCGATAGTCACAAGGATACGCGCCTTGCTTAAACCAAAGCCTCTAAAAGAGATACGTGTAGAAAAGGAATTTGAACCTGTGCATGCTGTCAGCGCAGCAGCCGGCATACGCATAGCAGCGCCTGAACTCGAAACAGCTATCGCTGGCAGCCCGATTGCCATTGTAAGCTCAGATGACCAGATAGAGAGAGCAAAAGCCGAACTACAAGCCAGTATCTCGGCCATCGAGTTCGAGAGCGCAGAGGAGGGTGTTATAATCCGCGCTGACACGCTTGGCAGCCTCGAGGCATTGATATCAGTTCTTAAAGATAAAAAAATCCAGATAAAGCGTGCGCATGTCGGGCCCGTGAACCGCAGGGATATTGTTGAATCTGAGGCGTTAACAGATCCTCTAAAGCGTGTCATTCTTGCGTTCAACGTGCCTGCTGATCCGGATATAATCAGGGAAGCGACAGATAGGCATGTGAAGATAATTTCGAGCAATGTAATCTATCGTCTGATCGAGGAGTTCGAGGGCTGGCTTTCAGCTGAGCGTGCAAAACTTAGAGAAGCGAAGCTCGCATCGATAACGAGGCCCGCACGAATCAAACTGCTGCCGGGCATGGTATTCCATATCAGCAAGCCGGCTATCGTGGGCGTAGAGGTGCTCGCGGGTGTGCTCAAGCCCGGGGTGAAATTGCAGAAGGATGGAAAGGAAGTAGGCGAGGTCAAAGCAATACAGCACGAGGGCATGAGCCTTCTCGAGGCAAAAGCCGGGCAACGCGTAGCCGTTTCCATCGACGGTCCACAGGTCGGCAGGCATATCTTCGAGAACGACGAGTTGAGCGTCATTATAACCAATGCAGACGTGAAAGTATTGGAAGAGCTGGGACTAACTGAAGAGGCAGTATTAGCAAAGCAGATCTTAGGCTCTGCAATCGTTTAAATAGAGGCATTACAAAACAACAACATGCGCTATTCTGAACTGGACATAGGCAGAAGCATAGCAGTTATTGCAATGATAGCCTACCATGCGCTGTTCGATATCACATATTTTAAAACTGGTCAAGCGCCGGCGGTCGTTGTTGCGTTTGCCATCGCTGGCTCCTTCATGTTTATATCTGGAATATGCACGCACATAAGCTGGCACCGCTATAGAAGTATAAAGCCTATTGTCTGGCGGTCAGCAAAGCTCGCTGCTGCGGCGGGCATCATAACGGCGTTGTCATTCCTATTACTCAGAGGCGGCTGGATAATCTTTGGAATACTGCACTTCTTTGCGCTTGCTGGCGTGCTCGCCATACCCTTGCTGCGTTTGCGTGGGGGAGCGCTCGCATTGATCGCAATGTCTTGCTTCGCATTGGCAACAGTCGGCAACACGAACCCATATCTATTATGGCTACTGCCAACGAGCTTCGCAACGTTCGACTATTTTCCACTCTTGCCATGGCTCGGTGTCTATGCATTTGGCATATATTTTGGCAGGTTGATTTATCCAGATGGTGAACGGAGCTTCAAATGGCAATTGAAATTCGGCCCGCTTGAATGGGTAGGTAGACACTCGCTATTGATTTATTTCATGCACCAGCCCATAATAATTGCTGTGCTCTGGTTCTTGGGTTTTGGTGTTCCGATGGACATTCTAAGATGAAAATTTATATATCTTGGCGCCAATGCTCTCTTACCCGGATGTGTGGCTGGAGTAACTGACGGCCTTGAGCCGTCGGGCCGTGTCAGCCAGAACTGGGTGAGGTGATAGCATGCCTTTTAAAATAGTGATTGGTGAACCGAAGACGCGTAAGGCGTACCAGATAGAGCGCGATGTACCTTCTCTGATCGGATTAAAGATAGGAGACACTTTCGATGGCAGTCTTATAGGACTTACAGGATTTACTTTGCAGATAACAGGCGGCTCGGACAAGGATGGCTTTCCGATGCGAGCCGAAGTGCCGGGACCGGGCAGAAAGAAATTGCTGCTCTCAGGACCGCCGGGCTTCAAACCATGGCGCAAGGGCATGCGCAAGCGCAAGTATGTGCGTGGCAACACAGTCAGCGATGCGATAGCGCAGGTGAATTGTAAAATAATTTCAGGTGAGGGCGACGTCGGCGCCATACTGGGCATACAGCCCAAAGTAAAGGAAGAGAAGAGCGAAAAGCCCACCGAAGAGAAAAAATAGGTGAGTAAGTTCGAACAAATCGATCCGCGTTTGATTCCAGAAGCGAACATTGGCACACTTGGTCACGTCGACCACGGCAAGTCCACGCTCGTGCAAGCAATCACGGGCAAGTGGCCTGCCCTACATTCTGAAGAACTGAAACGCGGCATCACGATAAAACTTGGCTATGCTGATGCCACAATCTACAAGTGTCCTAAGTGCGGCAAGCTTCTGAGCACAAACAAGTGCCTCGATTGCGGAGGCCCTGCAGAACCACAACGCACAGTGAGCTTCGTTGATGCCCCTGGCCACGAAACGCTGATGGCCACTGTTCTGGCTGGTGCGGCGCTCATGGACGGCGTACTCCTTGTAATTGCAGCAAACGAGAAATGTCCACAACCACAGACAGCAGAGCACCTGATGGTCCTCGATACTGTCGGAATAAAAAACATAATAATTGTCCAGAACAAGATCGACCTTGTAACCCATGATCAGGCACTTGAGAACTACAAACAGATAAAGGCATTCGTCAATGGCTCGGTTGCCGAGAATGCACCGATAATACCTGTCAGCGCCCAGCAAGGTGCAGGCATAGATGCGCTACTAGCTGCAATACAGGAAAACATCATCACGCCTGCCAGGGACGCTTCAAAGCCTGCGCGCATGTTTATTGTGCGTAGCTTTGACATCAACAAGCCAGGCACGCCAATATCAAAAATCAAGGGTGGTGTGCTAGGCGGTGCGCTTGTACAAGGCACGCTGAAGGTTGGTGATATGATAATGATAGCTCCCGGCATACAGGTCAAAGATAAATGGCAACCTCTCAAAACCAAGGTTGTTGGTTTGCAGAAAGCTGGCAGAGATATCAATGAGGCTGGACCAGGAGGACTGTTAGGTGTGATGACAGCTCTTGACCCAAGCCTGACAAAGGCGGACAACCTTGCAGGTTCCATGGCTGGAGTAGAGCTGCCGGCAACGCGGTTATCGTTGTCGCTCGAAACAAGAATGCTGGAGCGCACAATCGATGCCGCAAAAATAGACCCGATAAAACCTGGAGAAATGCTTATGCTCAATGTTGGAACAAGTCGAACAGTAGGCGTAGTAAAGGCTATCAAAAAGGGCATCACGGAAATCGAACTTAAGCTGCCAGTAGTCTGCGATGTTGGTGCGCAGGCTGTACTGAGCAGACGTGTCAACGATAGATGGCGGCTGATAGGTGTTGGAACGGTGAAATAAATGCCTGTGTGTGCT
>JAHLMS010000003.1:0-4571 GCA_018920245.1 Candidatus Aenigmatarchaeota archaeon | reverse complement strand
ATCGACGGAAGAACCTTCTGCCTGGAACATGCTCCAAAGCAAGCAGCGACCGATGAAACAAAGCCGACCGGAGCGTTGCCCGGAAGGCGCAAGGCCTTATTGACCGTGCTCTTCCTGCTCATAGGGACTGGCATAATGCTGTATATAATGCAGTGGTATGCCTCGAAAATGTCCGAAATCCCGATAAAGGAAATCGCCACGATCGTTGAGATATTTCAGACCGTAGGGCTGCTGATAGTTGAGGGGCTTGCCGGACTGTTCGTGATATTGCTAATAGCCTATGGTGTTCTGCGCAGAAGGCAATAAACAAATTTATATAAGGGCCTCACACATTATTCAGACAGGTCGATATGATGAAAACAGTGATTTTTCTGGTAATGGCCGCACTTTTGCTGATTCAAGCGCCTGTTTTCGCGTCGGATGCAAACGATTTCAGCATCGGCATGAGTGTACCTGACAGCTTTTTTGCCAACAAAACCGATACGGCCACCATTCACATAACGAACAATGGTGACGCGGGCTGGTTCAAGGTTATCGTGTTCGGTTCTGAGACATGGGCTTGGACGCCGACATGGCGTCTGTATATTGGACAGGGCGAGACCGCAGATGTCCTGATTTATATTAGCCCTCCACAGGACGTCAAGCCAAAGATATACAGTTTTGCCGTGACGGTGACGCGGGAGACGACCCAAGCGAGCGTGGAACGCCAGCTCCTCGTACAGGTGAGGCAGACCGTGGATGCCGGCTTGTCAAACTTCACGATAAGCTGTACAGAGTGCTCAGGAAGCATAGACATCTCAGTCGATGTCCAGAACATCGGCACCGAGCCTTTCACAGGCACGGTGACAGCAAACCTTGGTGGTGTGATACGCAGCTACCCGCTTCAAATTGCCAGGGGTGCAGTGCAACACATTGCTGATACAATTGATCTTGCAGGATTCAAACCTGGTGAATACACAATAATGCTAAATCTCAGCTCTGCCACAAGGCAGATACAACTATCCAACAAGAGCTTCAGCATAACAACGGTTGAGAATGTGCTGTATAATACTTCTACTTCCAGTTCTATCTTCGGCAACTTCGTGACGCTGAGCGCAACGAACACCGGTAACGTCCCTACAACTGTTCGCTTACGTGCACCAATTACAAAGGCATGGTGGTCTATTTATTCTGGGCCTGCGCCAACCGAAAGCACGGAAACGGAATATATCTGGGTTCTTGAACTTGCCGGAGGTGGCCACACGGAAATAAACTATTCCGAGGTATTCTGGCCCCTACCATTGATAATCATTGCGTTGATAATAGTGGGTATTTTCGCCTATTTACAGCAGGCCGCGCTCAAAGTCACCAAGAAAGCTGTCGGCAGGACTATGATAATTCCAGGTAGAGACATAGGCATTGCAGTTAGCATCAAGAATACCCGCAAGACCGCGGAGAGCTTAGTAGTACGTGAGCTTATACCTTCGGCATTCTCCGTCAGTGCCACAGGGACAGTCAAACCGCTCATGCGAAAATTGGCGACCGGCACTGAACTTGTGTGGAAGTTCACGAACGTCGGTCCTGGCGAGGAGCGCCTTATACACTACAAGATAATACCCAACGTGCAAATCTATGGTGGCACCACGCTCAGCCCGACTATGGTGCGCGCCAAGTGTGGCGGCCGTGTTATCGAGCGGTCGAGCAACCCGCTGTTCCTTGAAGGTGCAACCAAGGGCGTGCGCAAGCTGCCGGTTGAAGTAGAAAAGTAATTTATAAATAACGAAATGCAAATTCTCCTTACCCGCTGTAGCTCAGACTGGTAGAGCGACCGGCTGTAGCCTGGTACAAGAGTGCCAGTGAGCTAGCAGTCGCTCAAAAATGCAGACACCGGTAGGTCGGGAGTTCAAATCTCCCCGGCGGGACCATTTCTACAAATCTTTAAATACATTCAAGAACGCAATTAGTTTCGGTCGCCGGCCAAAGCGGCGTGGCAAGACCCGTTCCCGTATCAGAATCCTGCGGGTTCCGATACCTCCCGCACGTCTGAGGGGAATCCGAAACGAGCGCATGAGCGTTCGCGGGTACACGGTAGTGAATCGCGCCCGCGATTTGGTCAGTACTATCGAAAAGATGGGAAAACCAAGGCGCTGGCGACCACTCTTTTTAACATTTAAATATTGTACGCGCGCAATTTTCTTTTGCCCGAGTAGTATAGTGGCCTAGTAAATGACGGTCTTCGACCGTCGGTCTGGACTGCGGGCTTGTCAAGCCTGTGACCCGAGTTCAAATCTCGGCTCGGGCGCCATTTTCTTTGAAGTTGTAGGAAAACAATTTATGTAATATTGGCTATCTTTGTTCATGCCTGTAACAATCAAACTTGATAAGGGCTTTGTGAAGAAATTGGCAGATGTAGGAAATATCACGCCTGAGATGTCCAAAGACCTTTCTGGCGAGGAGCTGACAGCACAGATACTTGATCCTGAGCTTGTAATCCAGAAGCATCCCGGCAAGCCGCCGCTGCTCGAGATTGCAGACGTCAATGGCTCTTTTGGTGTATGGGTTGAATTAAGGGCAGATAAAATACGCAGGCTCAAAGAAATTGCAGAAAAGCTGTAATTTATAAATTGCACCGGTTAATTCTGTTTTGGGCCCGTAACTCAGTCTGGTAGAGTACCAGGCTTTTATCTAGCGAACGTTCAGTTTGCTGGAACTGCCGCTACCAGATAAAAGCATGTTGAGCGCCAGAAAATGACGGCGCAATGCGCTGTCCGGCTGTTTGCGCTATGACAGGAAGAAAGCATCTTCAGACCTGGGAGTCGAGGGTTCGAAGTCAGGACCGCTCACGCGTTCCCGACACCTTTCACGAAAGTCCCTCCGGGCCCACCATGGCTCTATATTTAAATCCTTATTCTTTCATCACCATTTCATGGAAAATATGAATAAAGAATTTGATATATCATCTTTTATATCAGAAAAACAGAAAGAGCTTCAAGATGTATGGGACCCAAAAATGCTGATAAAACCACAGGGTCTTTGTTATTCGCCCACAGAAAAGTCGCAAAGATATGCGGCTATACTGATACGGGGTGTATGTGAATATGCCAGAAAAAGGCATGAGATAAATCTATATTCTGAGAATTTCACATTCAAAGGACAACCTGGGCATGATTGGTTATCTGAAGAATTTGAAATAAAAAAGGAAATTTCTTATAAAGAACTGCCGTTGACAGTGGACGAGATTAAATGTATATGCTATTTTGTTGATAATGAAATCAAAGATAAAATAAAAAACAAATCTGAGCTAAAAGAGATTGTCACAGATGTTGGGATAAATGTATGCAAAGAACCCCCGGTCGCGTTTGTCATTGGTAAAACAGAGCCTAACCCTGAGAACTTTAAAAACTATCTATCTGCTGTCGATATCCTGTTTTTTGTCTTGGAGTGGGTCAAAAATGCTGAAGAAATTAAAAAAGAACAATTGGAAAAAAAATATAAAGCACTAGTCGATTCTGCGAAACCCTTGATGGATTTCTAGTAATCTTTTTAAGCCGGCAATGACATATTGTGCGCATGGAGCAACGCACTTATTATGCCATGATGGTCGGTCTCGCCCTTGTAATGGTGATTGCCGGCATATCAGTTGTGATTATGGCACCAGCCCAGATAGAGAACGTAACTGGCGGGATGTTTCTCGTTGCAATAGGCATACTTGTTCTTCTCGCACTGGTGCATTTTCCCCCGCCACACCACATAAAGCGTTCATTTGCACCGAGGCATTAGATTTATATGCGGATCAGTTTGAATAAAAATATGAAATTTCCTAACATGCACATATTACTCTTATTTTCGCTTCTGGCATTTTTGGTACAGCTCCAAATCGGAGCATATGCTGTTCCATGCAACATCACAAATGCCGATTCGATTGATGGTAATAATTTCTTCTTTACCACGAGCAAAACTATAACAACCAATGTTACAGATTGTAGCATTGAGGATGATGGTGATGGAGTAATTATAGTTAATGCAAGTGACATAGTATTGAATTGTGGCGGCAATTGGACTCTATATGGCACTGGAACCGGAATAGGAATTAACATAACAGGTCAAAACAATGTAACATTTCTGAATTGTCGAATTGCTGATTATGAGACTGCTGCGATGATTGACGCTTCCAATAACACAAATATTACAAACATGACTGCCAACAGCTCAGTTCTACTGTACAGCATAAATGATATAAACAGCACAGTGCATTATCTCAAAACATTCACAAAGTCGCTTAATGTAAGTTTTAGCAGTGCCAGCGTCAATATCTCTGATTATACAGGCTCGGTAACCATACCAAACACATCTTCTAACATGACGGGGTTTGTCTTTTTGAATAACAATTCTGCAGACTCGTGGATACACCTTAATATGAGCTATAACAGCTCTAAGGTTGGCTTAGCAAGAAATGCAAGTACAATAAAATTATTCAATAGTTCTGATGGCACGAGCTGGAGTAATGTCAGCGATACTGGTGTGAATACATCAGGTGCATATGCTTATGGCAACATAAGTAGCTTCCCGAACATAGTATCTGCATTTATAGA
>JAHLMS010000002.1 GCA_018920245.1 Candidatus Aenigmatarchaeota archaeon | reverse complement strand
GTGCTATGCCTATACCTGCTAAAGCCTCTTCAATAGTAGCTGCCAAAGCAGCAAGCTGTTGGCTACCTTCCTTGACACCTAGCCAGACAACACGGATGTGACTGAGGCTAGGAAAGGTTCCTAAACAAGATATATGAATATCAAACGCCGGAAAGGATACATTTGACAGGGCATTCTTGACCTTTTCAGCAGTCTTCTGATCTATTTCGCCTAGAAATTTAAGATTGTAATGGAGGTTCTCAGGTTCAACAAGTTTTATGTCTGCTCCAGTTTCAGCTATCTTTTTCTGAATGGCAACTATTTTCTGTTTAAGTTCAGCCGGGATTTCGATGGCTATAAATGTGCGCATGGTTTATTTTGGTGGTAGGTTTTATTTAAAGATTTTAAATTATAACAGTGTTATAAATAATTATTGAGAGCCTTTTTCATGCTTGTTTTAGGTTAAAATGTTCACGTTTTTGTTCACGAAAACTTCACGTGGCTAGAAAATGTTCACGTAATGTTCACGTGAACATTACGTGAACATCGCACTTATGTCCCACTTTGTATTAACAATTGAACATATGTTCACGTGAACTTCACGCATCTTCACGTGAACATAACGTGAAGATAAAGTGAACGTGAATATTCACAAAAATGTTCACGTTTTGTTCACGCAATCGCGTGAACATATGAATTTACACACTTTTGGTATTTGAAAAACCCGCACAAGTAATACAATTTTCTTTGTTTTTCTCTGTTCCAACTCTCACAAATGCCGAAAGTTCATCTCATCTTCACGAAATGTTCATTTATATCCTTAAAAATATACTTTAAACTTCACATAATGTTCACGTGAACTTCACAAAGCTTAAATACTTGTTCACGTGAATATGAACGTGCTTGTGAAGGCAAAGTGAACGTTCATGTGATGTCATGGGAATCGAAAAATGGGGATGGAAAGAGGACCCTTTCACATTAAAGATAGAGCCGAATCTCTTCACAGGGTACGATGAACAGGTCTCGGCTATCAACCGCCATATTGAGAATAAACACAAGATAGCCCTTGTAACCGGCAACACAGGCAGCGGTAAGACAACATTACTTAAATGGCTGGAAATGAACAACCCGAACATAGCTAAGCTCTATATAAGCAAACCTCCCCTCAAGCCAGAGGAATTCGTCCAGATTTTCACAGATATTTTCGGACTAAGCTTTTTTGATAGGCTTTTTGGAAAAACACCGACCCTCTGGACATTGCCAACCTACATAAACAAGAAGCTAAAGGGTACCCACCTTCTTTTCCTTATAGACGAGGCTCATGAAACAAGTCGAGATGTGCTGGAATGGCTACGCGTGCTCGTGGACCAGATAGATAGCGTCAGCCTGATAATTGCCGGTTTACCATCTTTAGAGTCCAATATAAAATCAAGCCTAGAGACCTTTGAACAGCGAATAACAACTAGGGTTGCTCTGACTGCGCTTTCGGAAAGTGAGACTAAAGATCTTCTGAGAAAGCGTATAGAGGCAGTAGGTGGCTCTGGAACGACCCCTTTTACAGATGCAGCGATCGCCGCGATTTACCAACGCACGGGAGGTTTTCCGCGCGAAGTGCTCAAGCTGGCCGATAAGCTCGTACATGATGCCATAGAGAAAGGCCAGAATGTCATCGATGCACAGAACTTGGCTGATTACCGTGAATTTGAGCCAGCGCCTGTGCTTGAGGAGCCTGTAGTAGCATTCGCACCTAAACCACCGTCAGAATTACAGGTAGCCAACCTGCCCCGCAAGCAGAGGCAGCTCCTGGAAATACTTGCAAAGACTGATTGGCTTACACCAACTGCCCTGGCCGAGCAGATTAGCGGTTCCTATGCTTCCAAAGGCCATGCCATTCGATCGATAAACAACATTCTTCACAGGTTGATGTTAGAAGGCTATGTCCAGCGCGAGTCTAAGGGTAAGGCCTTTATGTACGCGCTGACGCCAAAAGTGAGAACGCTTTTCGTGAAAGCATAACCTTACTTTAAATTAACTACTCATAAATAACAAATATGACAAGGAATAGAAGACATAGAGCACAATTTTATCTATGGTCGCAACATTATTATCATGCCAAAATTACTGCTTCTTATTGTCGGCATGCCAGGCAGCGGTAAAACTGTAGTCGCCGATATAATAGCAAAGAAATTTAACGCTGCCGAGGTTCATAGCGGAGATATAATCCGTGAGGAAGTGCGTGCCCGTGGCCTGAAATATTCCCCAACAACCGACGCTGCCATCGCACACTGGTTTCACACCGGAGGCCGCGAAATTCTGATTGCACAGCGCATCTGGGCCAAGGTCAAAAAAAAGCGTAAGGATATTGTTGTTATAGAGGGCCTCCGTTCCCCATCTCAGCTTAAGGAAATAGAAAGGCTGTCTGGCCAGAAACCAGTAATAATCAACATTTCGGCACCGTTTCGTATACGACATGCGCGCGAGCACAAACGCGGCAGGTTTGGCAAGAAAGAGTCCGAGGCATATTTACGGTTCCGCGACAGGGATGAACTCAAGCGGGGCCTAGGAAAGCTCATGCGCAGGGCTGATTACAGAATAGACAATAGAGGAACCAAAAAACAGCTCGAGAAGGCTGTGGTTGCCCTTATCGAGAAGCTTATGCAAAAGTATAAATATTCGAAGCCCGAAGTATAGACATCGTTTTGGAGGTGTGCTGGTATGGCTGATGGTGAACGAGTGCGTGGCAAGGATATAATCGGAAAAGTCATAGTCAGCGAGGAGAGCGGCCGCAAGTTCGGTATAGTCGGTGATGTGGCCTTTATTACAGAATCTGGTGAGCTGATGAACCTGGTCGTGACCGAGCCCACGAAGGGTATTCAGGATCTCGGGCTCAGCGAGGACGACAAGGGCAGGCTGTTGATACCCTTCAGCGCAGTCAAGTCCGTCGGTGACTTCATTATAATTGCCGAGAAGGACATCATTTGAATGCTTTCTGCGAGGCATTAGCTATTTTTTCTTAAGGAGGGCAGCAGGCAAGGTCCTTGCCATCTCTTTTACAAATTTTCGATATTTATTTTTCTTTCTCTTCCGGGTCACGCACACCTTCCGGCTTGATGCAGAATACACATTCACCTTCTGGCAGGTTCGGGCTGTCTATCATTCTACCTATTCGTGTGTCACCCTTTGATTTTCTCACATATACGCGATAAGTTGAAAAATGACCCATTATATGGCCGCCTATCGGTGCCGTCGGATCGCCATATAAAATATCAGGCCTTGCCATGACCTGGTTAGTGACATAGACGGCAATGTTATATATGTCTGCCAACCTCTGCAATGTATGAAGGTGTCGATTCAGTTTCTGTTGCCTTGATGCGAGCTCACCCCTACCGGTGAAATCAGAACGGAAAAGTGCCGTAACAGAATCTACAATGACAAGCTTGACGTTCTTGCTCTTCACCAGTTCCGAGGCTTTTTCTGCAAGTAGCATCTGATGATCGGAATTGTACGCCCTCGCAACGAAGATGTTTTCCATGACCTTTTTCGGGTCCAGCTTAAGCGCTTCGGCCATTTGCTTTATTCGCTCTGGCCTGAATGTTGCTTCGGTATCAATATACAGGCATGCGCCTTCAAGGCCGCCCCTTTCGATTGGCAGTTGCACATTGACGGCCAGCTGGTGTGCTACCTGAGTCTTGGACGAACCGAATGCGCCATGAAACTCTGTTGTCGCTCCGGTTTCTATACCTTTTCCACCAAGAAGGTTATCAAGGTTCTTACTCCCAGTAGTTATATGTCCAATTCTCGAGCGCTTCTCAAGCACCTTCGTTGCTGTTTCAAAGCCCATGTCTAATGCATCTCGTGCAGCAGAAATTATCTTTGCAGCCGTCGCCTCGCCTAGCTCAGCTGCTTCTGCCAGCTCGCTCGGACTTGCTGCCGCAATGGCCATCAAATCAGTATAACCTGCATCGTTCAGTTTCTCCGCAATGCGCTCGCCGACGCCAGGTAGGTCAGCGACAGATTTAATTTTTTCTTTTTCAGCCATATAAGTCACTATACAATTGACCGCAAAATATTTATGCTTGTCAGGAGCCACGCTTCAATTCGTTTATCAGCGCCTCAGATTCTTTTTTCAGTTCCACAGGCTTGACGCTGTTAACTATAAACTCAAGGCGATCAAACATCTTGTTCCGCTTTACGCGACCTGTCATTATGAACTCCTTACCAAGCACATCTATACTTTCCAGGAGATGGTCCTTCTTTTGTATAGCAACCTCGAGTGGCATTCCAATCAATTCAAGTGCCGCGTCCCTGAACCAGACTGCGCGAATGTTTGCTGTTCCGTCGTCTATTACACCTGAGAGCACAATCGCCTGTGTGGGCTGGACCTCACCGTGCTGGATACATTTGAAGACCATATATTGCCTAGGTCCTTCCGCGACAGTTTCCTTCCTCACCCGCGCCGAGCACTTTGGACAGATCTCGTAGAACGCATTGCTGTCAAAAAGCTGTACAACGGCTGCGCGAACCTCGAACAAACCGCCCTCTTTGACACTTGAAAGTTCCACCCTATGTGGCGTCTCAGTTGTTACAGCCTTAATTTTGTCTATAGTTGGTAGGTCGCTCTGAGCCAAGACCTTTATCCCACCGCGTTTGCTAAGCCTTATTTCTGTGCCGCCACGACCGTCATCCTTTGTGTATGCGCCAAAGATCTCCACAGCCAACCCAGGCTGCAGCTGCTTTAATAGCTCGAGCTGTTGGTCCCAAAGGGAAAGTCTCACAATTCCAGTCTCATCACCTAAAATTATGTTCGCCACAGACGATTTCTGACCATTGCGTTCAAATTGGCGCGCTTCGAATATTCGTAAGAGCCTGGCTGTGAGCGTGACGTTTTTCAGGCCCGGCACTATAGATTTTATTTCAAGTCTGCGCTTTGTCTTCTCGAACAGCTCCAAGCCCAGTTCCTTCGCGATTATGTAGGCCGCGCCTTCCCTGCTCACGAGTCCGGAGAGTTCACGTTGCTTTTCTGCTATGCGGTGCTCCAGATCCTCGTTGGACATTCCAGTAGTTGCAATTATTTTTTGCAAAATAGCGTCAGCCTCCACACAAATCACGTGAGCATATAGTGAATGCCTAAAGATTTATGCTTTTCTGACCACCTAAGTAGGAAAAATCTACACGAGAAAATGATGGTCTGTTCAAGAAAATTTCACAATTGTAGCAGTTTTCGCTTCGCCGCTTCTATATCCGACACGTTCACCGTCTTCCGATTGGCCCTTTTCGCGTTTGCAGCAGCTTCTGCCGCGATGTCAGCGGCTATTTCTTCAAGTAGGCTGGCAAATTCCTTAACAGCGTCGTCGCTCACACGCATAGAAGACCTTTTTAGTATGCGTTCCACCGGAGATAATGGCATATCCATGATATCACTTACGTCCTCGGGCTTAAATTGTTTTGTGAAGTCTGGGTTTGTGAGGGTTTTAAAACGTCTTTATTATAATATAATTTATAAAATATAGATTATAAAAGTTATTAATTGTAACATGTAACATAAACAATTTAGTATAAATTATATTATAAACAATATATTTTATAAGACACACAACAAAAAATATATTATACAACGGCTAGGATAGGTTTAAATAATAGTTTAGGTAAATTTCTCTTAGAAATGTGAGAGTTATGAAGCAGAGAGAGGCTATAAAGAACGCATTCGACAACCTGTTTTTGCACTCAAAACCCGTAAAGATGCTTTTAGTGCTGCGTTCAGACAGCGTTCGCTACGCCACACAGGTCTCCAAGGCGGTTGACTGCACTTATTCTCACACCGTGAAGGTCTTGGATCTATTCAAGCGGCTCGGTTTAGTCACGTTCGATAAAAAGGGTAGGGTAAAGATTATAAAACTGACCTCGGATGGCGAAGAGATCGCTCACGACTTCGAGGGTCTGCGCAGGAAATTCAGCAGGATAAGCAACAATATCAAGGAAGTACCAAGTGAGAAGGAGCTCAAGCTAACGAGGAGTAAGTAAAAGTTACCTGAAGTGGCCTATCTGATTGATACTTTTTCATACCGCATTTGACAGAATTGGGCATTTATCGTAAACCTTTATAGTCAGTTTTTGTAGACAACCAGGGATTGCCACTGACTTACATATTTTACTGAAA
Organism: Candidatus Aenigmatarchaeota archaeon; assembly: GCA_018920245.1. Lineage (GTDB taxonomy): Archaea > Aenigmatarchaeota > Aenigmatarchaeia > Aenigmatarchaeales > JAHLMS01 > JAHLMS01. The sequence continues at coordinate 52,171 of JAHLMS010000002.1, read as the reverse complement.
AATGACTATATGGCCTATAGCACATAGAATGGGCCCCATTTGATGAAAGTGTATTTGCCGGATGCCTTTTCTTAGGAAATTCCGATATTTTTATATTTTAGTCAGTTGTTGTATACTATATGCCCCAAGCCTTCAAGCAGAGGCGTATCAAGAGCACCAGAATACTGTTTTCTGCCAATGCCATACCCTCTGATTTATCTTTTGAGGAGCTCGCCGCTGTTGTTTTTGGCCGGTCCCCCAAAGGGCTGAATAAGGCCTCAGCAGCTGCAGCTGCTATCTTAAAAGCCTTTCAGGAACAAAAGACTCATCTACTGACTGATAAAGAACTCTCAGCCATCGCCAACAATAGCGCCTTTAGCCGCGGTCAGTTCTACAACGTGATCCATGATATGATAAGCCTTGGTATCCTTCGCCGAAGTGAGTTTGGTGAGTACGAGCTGTCTACAGACTTTAGTTCCGCCCTTACTAGGATGGCTAATGCCTACAGAAACACTGTCAAAGAGCTTGTAAAGAAGTAGAATTGATAAGTTTTCACTGAAAAATGGCAAAATTGCGTATAGCATGATTTATATGTTTGAGAGAAGAGCTTGTGAAGCATATTTGTAGATATATCTATTGTAAAGAATGTTAGTAAAGATATCTATTATTGTATATCTTTTACTAAATATATTCAATAAAATATAGTGTATAGAATATATGATTTTGACAGGCTGTAGGCCGGACCCACACGCCAAAAGTGAGAGTTCGTGAAAAAACGTGAAGGAAAATAGATTGTGTAGAGAAAAAGTATTCTATACACTCATCTTCTTTTTCTATCGTTTAAAGCATTCCTCCCGCCAATCGCATTTATCACACATCCAAGCTATCTCTGCCTTGCGCGAAGTGCGGGCTTCGGGCTCCGGCAATTTCTTCTCCTTCAAGAACTTGTGCAGCATCTTAAATCTGTCAATCGCCTTCATCGCCTCTTCGGCGTCGTACTTCACATGGAAAGCCTTCGTATCGAGCGTCGCCTTCTCGATGTATAGCAGGTAGCCTTCGCGTATGCCTAACGCATGCATGTACAGCTGAATTTGCATTAAATGGGGCGATTGTGGACTATCAATATACTTGAGAAACTGTACGGACTTGACCTCGACCAGCGCCTCCTTGCCTGATGTCCTTATCAGCAGAAGATCATCAACACGACCTGATATTATGAAGTCTTTAAGCTGAAGCTTGAACGGCAGCTCAGAATCAATGAGCTCAACCTCCGGATTCTTTTCGCTGCGCAACACCTCGGCAATGAAGTCGTGGAGGATATTTCCAACTTCAAATATTTTGGTGAGGTCCATTTTAACAGGCTTCGGGTCGATGTATGAATAGTAGACCTTCCGTAGGCAGCCGCCAATCTCTGAAGGATAATAGCGGCCGATGTCCTTGGGCTTCCATTCTGTTGTGAGATGTTTCTCTATGAGCTTGTTGAAGTCGAGCATATCATAAAATACATTTAGATTTCTAATAAGGCTATCTGTCGGCGTTGAGAAGGTTTACCCGATATACCTACTCTCTTCTGGCTGCTTCTCGGTCGCGAATGGCATAACCATCGGCGGCGGCAAATTGAGTTTCTCACTCAACACCAAGCCCTCAGTTAGGCACTTGCGCAGAACAGAGTTGATTATCGCTATATTCATCTTGTCTGGCAGCTTCCTGTTTTTCTTCCAACCATCCAACAGTTCCTTGTGGTTCTCCTCTATAAGCAGCACGTCCCCACTGAACAGAATCTCAGCGAACGGCTTCTTGGATCTGTCCGTTTCATAGCTTGTCCTGAACTCGAATGTCACTGCAAGGCCCTTCTTGCCGAGCACAGTCAAGTCCGTCTCCTTAACCTCTTTTATGTTTGTGCCATTGTTGACCTTAATGTTTCCTGTCACGTCCTCGGACTTTGTCGCTGTTATGTTCTTTAGTATCATTCCTACTACAGGCATTGTACATCACCTTGCAAAGCCTTGTCAGCGAAGCTTAAAAAGCTTTTGGAAGCACATAAATAATTATCTCAAACCAACATCTTTTTCAGCTTGGACCACAACTAAACTGCATGGACAAAACCCATGGTTTTGTACATCCCGAAAACACCGGAGGTGTTTTCTGATGCCACTTGAGGGCAAGCGTGTGCTTATTGTCATTGCGCCATATGATTTCAACGACCGCCAACTGGCTATCATAAGCAGCACATTGTCCAAAGCAGGCCTTCAACTCACTGTGGTAAACAGCACAGGTCAGGCAGCAAAGGGTGAGCAGGGCAATATAGTGACCCCACATTCAAGCTTTTACCATGTCGAGAGCCGAGATTTCGATGCCATAATTTTCATAGGCGGCGCAGGCTCGTCTGTTTACAGGCACAATCGCAGAGCACTGCAGCTCGTGCACGAGTTCTTTGCGGCAGGAAAACCTGTTGCTGCAATAGAGCTGGCCCCGCCTATACTAGCAGCTGCGCATATCCTGCGCGGCAGGCGCGCGACAGCCAGGCCCACTGAGCGTGACGATATCAATGCCTTCGGTCTCTACACAGGTGCACCTGTCGAGGTGGACGGCAATATAATAACAGCCCAGAGCACTGCACATGCGGCAGAGTTTGCAGTTGCAATCCTCAACGCGCTGAGGCATTGAATTTATTAATTACCAATTCAAACTGATAGCATATTCGTTTGGAGGTAGATACAAATGCCAAAGATTTTGATGCCGCTCGCCGACGGTTTCGAGGATATTGAAGCTATGGCAGTAGTGGACATTCTGCGCAGGGCAGGGATAAACGTAGTGATAGCAGGCTTGCCCGGCAACATAGTGACGTCACTTTCGAAGGTGCGTGTTCACACAGACACGCGTCTGCTCGATGAGGACCTGAGCAAGTTCGACGGAATTGTCTTGCCTGGCGGTTCCGCCGCTGTTGCTACGTTGGAGAAAACGCCGTCGCTAACAAGGGCGTTGCAGGACTATGCGAAGGCAGGCAAGTTTATTGCAGCTATATGCGCTGCGCCGGCAATGCTGAACAAGCTCGGTGTGCTGAAGGACAAGAAGGCGACTGCATATCCTGGCATGGAGCGCGGATTTGAAAGACCCAGGACGGACCGCGTGGTTGTGGATGGCAACATCGTGACCAGCCAGGGGCCTGGAACTGCAGTGGCGTTCGCGCTGAAAATCGTCGAACAACTCATGGGCAGAGAAGTAGCGCTTCGCATCAGCCAGCAAGTGGTAGCTTAGAACATTTTATAAATACTCTCCGAACCTATCTAGCTTCAGCCCCGTGGTGTAGTGGCCAAGCATGAGAGGCTCTGGAGCAATTATCAAAAGGGAAACCTCTAGACGGAGGTTCGAATCCTCCCGGGGCTACCAAACATATTTTTATATTTGTATGTCAAATAATCGACTGGTTTATATGCCAAAGATAGACAATTCATACTTCGGTGCGATAATCATAGACGGCAGAAAGTTCGAAAGCGATGTTATTCTGGACTGGACAGGCGATATCAAACCGAAACCGGGCAGCCATTCGTTTACAAAAGCTGACCTGAACGACCTTATGATGCGAGACCCGGAAGTTATAATAGTCGGAACTGGCACCGCAGGCAATGTCAAGATTGAGCCGGACGCCGAGGTCGCTGCACGCATGCACGGCGTCGAACTCATAGCGAAGCTCACACCCCAAGCCATAATCGAATTCAACAAACATGTGCGCCGTCGCAAGGCAGTGGCAGTCATCCATGTCACATGCTGAACGATACTCTTTTTAATCAAGTTGAACAATTTTCTTCATGCCAAGCAACAAGATGTATGTTATTAAGGCTTCTGGCGAGACCGCGCCGTTCGATCCGGACAAGATACGGAAGACATGCCTGCGCGCAGGCGCGCCAGCGGATTTGGCGGAAACAATTGTGCAGAAAATCACTGAAAGGTTCTATCCCGGCATAAGCACGCGGGAAATTCTTGAAATGACTCTGAAGATGCTGGAGGTTGAGCATCCACATGTTGCTGCGCGTTACGACTTGAAGGGTGCGATAATGCGGCTCGGTCCGGCAGGCTTCGCTTTCGAAGCACTTGTAGCAGAAGTACTAAAGGAACATGGCTATGCGACCCGCGTGCACAGCATGGTGCAGGGTGCGTGCGTCATGCATGAGATAGACGTCATCGCTACCAAACCTTTCAAGAAAGGGCCAGAGCTCGAGTCCCAGCTGAAATATTACATGATAGAATGCAAGTATCATCACGCAACCGGAATATACACGGGCCTGAAGGAGACGCTCTATACATACGCGCGATTTTTGGACCTTCAGGATGGCTGGCGCACTGGCAAGTGTCAGCAGTTTGACCAGGCATGGCTCGCGACGAACACTAAGTTCTCGACGGATGCAATACAGTACGCAAACTGCAAGAACATCAAGATGCTTGGTTGGAACTATCCAGCAGGCAACAGTCTTCAAGACATGCTTGAGGCCAAGGGCCTATATCCTATAACATCACTGCGTACGCTCGACCCACCAACGCTGGCAAAATTTTCAGCAGCAGGTATGATGCTGACAAAAGACCTGATAAGGAGGACGCCTGAAGAAATTGCAGACAAGACGCAGCTGCCGTTGCGCAGGGTAAAGGAACTTGTCAATGAAGCAGAAAGGATACTTACTAAATAATCTCTTCGCCAGCTTCGCGCGTTCTGATTTTCACAACAGGGTTCTTGAAAAATTTTGCAGCGGCAAGCATCTCTTTCCTGTTCAGCCCTTTAATTTTGTTCAACGCTGGATTGAGCGTGCCGCTTTCCGGCCAGAACTGTTCAAGCACGAAGACGTTGGCGTCCTGAACACATTCGGCGTGTTTCCTGAGCGATTGTTCATCAGCGTTTATGCTCGGAACTATTGGTGAGCGGCACTCATACTCAATACCTGATTTTATCAGCAGCGCGAGCGTTCGCTTCACATTTTCAATATGTTTTTCACATTCGATGCCGGTAGCCCGCGAATATGCGGCAACCTCAAGCGGAGCCTTCACATCGAGCGCGACAAAATCGACTAGGCGCTCGTTTATCAATTGTTCCACAAGCTCAGGCCTGCTCCCGTTTGTGTCGAGCTTGACTGCGAAACCCTCAGCCTTCAACCTCTTGCACAGCGGCAGTATGTTCTGCACAGTCGGCTCCCCGCCTGTTATTACAACAGAACTTACCATGGATTTCATTTTTTTCAGTATGCCGACTATTTCATCTACACTCATACTCTTACCAACCTTCCCAGTTGCAAGGCTACCATTGAAACAGAACGGGCAACGAAAATTGCATCCGGAAAGAAACAGCACGGCCGCTGGCCTGCCAGGCCAGTCCACGGTCGATAGGTCTAGGATGCTACCTACGCGTAGTTCGATAGAAACCACCTATGCCTTCTTTATTGCTTGGAGTAGCGCTTCTCTGCTAGGCACCTCACCGATGGAAACAACTTCGTCATCGATCATTATCGCCGGCACAGAAGCTATTTGGTTTTGAAGCGCCATTATCATATTCTCTTCTATATCTAGCACTTCAATCTCGCAGCCGATTTCCTTTGCGACCTCTTCTACCACAGCCTTCGCTGCCGGACACTTAGGACATGTCTTGCCTGTGAATATCGTTATCTTTGTCATGCTCACACCACATATCTCCTTCTATCAATGAACTCCTGACGCTTGCCGGCGTTCCAACCCGCCTTAACAGGGCTGTAGTAACCTGTTATGCGTGACCACCAATCTATGTCGGTTGCTCCACATCTCGGGCATGCTTGCAGTACGCCACCGGCTGTGTTCTGACATTTGCGACAAATAGTAAGGTCCTTCGTATAGGAGAAGTATGCCATCAGCGTCTTTTTGACGATGGACTGTGTGAAAGTATTTAACGCCTCAGCGTTCGGCTGCGCCTCGCCCAGCCAAATATGTGACATCGCGCCACCAACAACTATCGGATGGAATGCGGCCTCTATTTGCATGCGCTGGAGCAACGGAATGTCAGCATTCGGCCTCACATGGAACGAGTTTGTATAATAGACTGACTTGTCCTGCATGCTGCCCTGGACGATTGCCTTGCCATTGAACTCCTTGACATCTATTTTGGCAAGCCTGTGTGCACAGCTCTCGGCCGGCGTCCTTGAGAGCGTGAATTTCATTCCAGTCTCTCTGGATAGCTCGTCAATCATTTTTCTCATCCTCTGCATGACCTTCAGGCCGAGCGTCCATGCGTCCTTGTCCTCATGCAGCTCCTTGCCCGTGTATGCCTTGAGGAATTCGTTCAGACCGACAAAGCCTATCTCGAGTGCTTGCTTATCAACATCCAGATAAGGAGTCCCTTTATCATCCACGGCCTGTGCAAGGAATGGCAGCATGCCACCCTTGAGTCTTCTGTGTATGAGGTTCTGTTTTATCATCAGCACGCGCTTTGCAAGATTTATCCTTTCTTGTAGTATATCGAACATCCTCGCCTCGTCCGTCGCTTCATATGCGATGCGCGGAAGATTTATCGTAACGACCTGTAGTGCACCACCTCTAACAGTGCCGTTTATGAGGTCATTCTGGTCATTCTGCTCCGACAGTGGCATCATATATGCGCAGCACTGGTAGCAGCTGAACTCTGGCATCCACGGCTGCTGCACGAAATAGTAGGGAGAGCCAAACTTGGCAGCGACCTCAGCGACAGCCCTGTACTCCTCAGGATAGTGCTTTATCAAGTCGTTCGATATCTTTACCTCGAATTTTGGGAAGTTAAACGGCTTGCCATAATAGTCTCCACCCGCAAATGTTTCTGTGAACGCCCGGAAGAGCTGTAGTGCCTCTTCCTGGTAATCGGCATAAGTTACACTATCCTGCACGATGCCTCCGGGCTGAACAGCAGGGATGTCAAGAAGAACCTTTGGTACGTCTGGTTCCAGATCTATTGAAGAGAATATTGTCTGTCCGCCGCGCGCTATGAACATCTGGGAAAGCTCGAAGCATGTCATCTGACACAGTTGTTTGATTCTTTTGTAGTCAAGCCCGCGCACATAAGGCGCCAATATAATGTTGTACCAATTGTAGCCCTGACCGCCAGCACAGTTTACCTGCGCACTCGCCAATACCTTTACAGAGTGTAGGAAAGCGACTTCAGCCTTCTTCGCCGGTCCGGCAGCAGCAGTGTGCAGCCCTTCACCGTCGGCGACGTAGCCTCGCTTCAGGAAGAAACGTAGATCATGTGAAAAACAGAACGGCCGTGTGCAGAAATAATCCAAGTCATGGATGTGTATGAGCCCGCGGAGGTGTGCATCTGAAAGCTCCCTAGGTAGGAACTTCAACAGCGTATATTCGCGTATCATCTCGTCGGCAAGCACTTTGTGTATGGTTTCAGGATTGTACTGAAGATTCGCATTTTCCTTTATACCAACCTCTATCAGTTGCGTAACATCCCAGACAGGCATTCCGACCCTTGTGTATAGCTTTCGCGCCTCTTCGAGGCCGTGCTGTAGCAGCTTGACGTTCGTTATCTCTCGTATCAGTGAAGAGCTCACATAGTCGAGGTTGGCTGTGCGTATGAAATGCTCTACCTCAAATGCTATCTGTTCTGCCATATTTTCGTCTATTTCAGCCTCGCGCACCAGCGACTTCGATATCTTGGAACGGTCAAATCGTTCAAACGTCTGCACTGACGTGCGAACATATATTTCACTGCCCTTGAACCGCCTTGCTGCGTTCTGGTCATACCTCTGTAGCAATGCAAATATGAGTGGTCTGACATCTGACATCTTCACGCGGTTGTCAACATAGCCGTCAATTTCGTCGGCTATCATCTCAGCAACGTCTTTTTTGGCGCCGGCCGCCACGCACGCGGCAACGACGCGGTCGCGGCTGTATTTTTCGAGCTTGGCGAGCCAGAAACGCAAATTTTTCTTATCAGTAGAATAGAAATCCTCAACATCTTTCACAGCTTGAGTAATGGGTACGTTTTTCATTTACATCATCACTAGCTTGGGCGCTGTTTTTGATATCAAGGGTGCAGCCATTTTATGCTTTATTAAATATTTAAACATTATTACACTGCAAAATAGATACGCAACACATCAACAAACACGAAAAATACATCATTTATATCTTAAACTATGACATATTTTGACTAAAAGAGGTGATGCTATGCCTACGCCCAAAGTTGACAGAAACAAATGCATCGGGTGCGGTGCATGCGTTTCGCTATGTCCAGATGTCTTCGAGTTGGGGCCGGATGGAAAGTCGCGCGTAAAGAATCAAAAAGGAAAGTGCGACTTACAGTCAGTGGTTGATACATGTCCAGTTGGCGCGATATCGTTAAAATGATCGCTGGTTTTTTGCGCTAGTATGCTATGCCTTTGACAGCGGACATGCCTCTGCGCTTGATTTGGCGCACCTCACAAACAAAGTCAGCCCGCTTGATGAGCGCCTTTGTTGCCCACCTACCAGTCAGCACAACGGTAGTCTTTGCCGGAATATTTTTTAGTACATCTAGCACGTCCTGTTCCTTCAACAGCTTAGCACCGACAGCCAGATTGATTTCATCAAGAATTAATAGATGTGGTGGGCGTTTTGCGAGAATGTCCCTTGTGAACCTCAACCCTTTATATGCCAGTTCGATATCCTTCTTCTCAGGTTTGTAGACATTGACCCAGCCGCGCCGGCCAAACTGATGTATTTCATAGAGCGCTCCAAGTTTTTTCGCAATTCTGTATTCTCCTATATTTTTTCGGCCTTTCATGAACTGGACGATTATGACCTTGTGGCCCCAACCCAGCGAGCGCATCGCCAGCCCGAGTGCTGCTGTTGTCTTGCCTGCGCCGTCGCCTGTGTAGAGGTAGACTGAACCCATACAATCAGCTCGGCATTGGGCACAGCGCCGTCGGGCAGCCGCCTGAGAATTCAGACTCAGCATGTACGAGTTCTTGCGGTCCGATGTACAACACCTGCTCTGGCTTGGAGCCGTAGCGATAGACAGTGATACCTTTACATTTCAGTTTATACGCAAGCTCGTATGCCTTGCGGACATCGGCTGGTTTCGCGTTCTGCGGGAAGTTTATCGTCTTGCTCACCGAGTTGTCGACGTGTTTCTGGAACGCGGCCTGCATGCGCACGTGCCACTCAGGCTTTATGTCAAGCGCGGTCACAAACAGTTTCTGAACGTCTTTTGGCACGCCTTTGATTTTTTGCACAGTGCCTTTCTTTGCAATTCTCATCATCAGCTCGGTTGAATAGAAGCCGCGCTCTTTCGCAATTTGTTCGAATATTCTATTTGATTCGAGCAGTCGTCTTCCTTCGAGTATTCTGCGCACAAAGCTGACAGCAAACAGCGGTTCGATGCCGGAGCTGACACCTGCGATTATCGAGAGCGTTCCTGTTGGTGCGATGGTCGTCACGGTTGCATTGCGCATCGCAGGATAACCCTTCTTTTTCCACAGGCTCCCACTGAAGTTTGGAAAGCTGCCACGCTTTTTACCAAGTTCAATTGATTTCTCATGTGCTTTGTTCTCGATGAAGCCCATTACCTTCTCAGCGAGCTTAAGCGCCTTATTTGAATCATATCTTATACCGAGCAATATCAGTGTATCGGCCCAGCCCATCACACCGAGCCCGATGCGTCTGTTTGCACGGACCATTCTCTCGATCTCAGGTAATGGGTACTTATTTGCATCGATAACATTATCTAGAAATTGTACGCACAACTTGACCGTCCGTTCCAGCTTCTCCCAATCAATCTTATAGCGGCCGCCTTCCTTCTTAAGCATCTTCGTCATATTGATAGAGCCGAGATTGCAGCTCTCATAAGGATGCAACGGTTGCTCACCACAGGGGTTCGTTGCCTCGATAGGGCCAAGATGGGCTGTCGGATTCGTACGATTTATTTCATCGATAAATATTACACCAGGGTCGCCTGTCTTCCATGCATTCTGAATGATAAGGTTCCAGACATATCGTGCATTCAGTTTTTTAACAGCCTTGCCTGTGCGCGGATTAATTAATTCATAATTTTTATTCTCTCGCACAGCTGCCATAAACTTATCGGTAACAGCCACGGAAATGTTGAAGTTGTTAAGGAAGCCTGGAGTCTGTTTTGCTGTGATGAACTCGATTATGTCTGGGTGGTCAACACGCAGTATGCCCATCATCGCTCCTCTGCGTTTGCCACCTGCCTTTATCACATCCGTTGCAGTGTCGAACACACGCATGAATGACACAGGTCCAGAGGCAACACCCATAGTAGATCGCACGATGTCACCTCTCGGTCTGAGCTGTGAGAAAGAAAATCCAACACCGCCTCCGCTCTGTTCAATCAAAGCGGTATTCTTGACTGCTGTAAATATGCCGTCGAGCGAGTCTGGAACTGGAAGCACGAAGCATGCGCTCAGCTGTCCTAAAGGCGTACCGGCATTGAACATGGTCGGGCTGTTGGGCAGGAACTCGAGTCTGGACATGAGGTTGAAAAAATCGTTTTCCATCTTCTTTACATTACCGCCATATTTCTTTTCAACCGCAGCAACAGTCCGCGCGACGCGCCTGAACATCTTTGCTGGGGTTTCAACTATTCTTCCTTTCTTGTCGCGTAGCAGGTACCTGCGCTCAAGAACTTGCATAGCATTGTACGTAAGCTTCTCTTCTATTCCAAAGAGCTTGCGCGCCTCACGTATCTCTGCTTTCTTGACTCTAAATTCATGATAGGCCGCCCACACGCGACGGTCCCATTTCTTTAGGACTTCTTCGACAACGTTTTGAATGTCCTCAACGTCAGGCACCTTTCTTAAAAACCTTTTTGAGAGTATTGCAGTGACTTTGTCTGAGAGTTTGCGGGCATCCCTACCATCCTTAACTCCGGCATCGAACATGGCCCTGTGTATAGCGTCTGTTATGCGAGACTGCTCGAAAGGCACTATCCTGCCGTCGCGCTTGCGGACATGAGAAATCACCATGGTTAATAGCTCGCAGAGCCAGCTAATAAAATTATTTATAGGGGCTTGCCGTAATGGTTAGTATGCCACCAATCAAGGTTGAAATAATGACTTCTGAGACATGTCCCTTTTGTCCCCCAGCCAAGGAGGTCGTGAAGAAGGTGTGTAAGAAGTTTGGGAAAAGGGTCAAGCTTGTTGAGACGTCAATAGATACAAAAGAGGGAGCGGCTCGGGCCGAAGCGCTAGGCATAACGATGGTACCCACGATACTGATTGAGAACGAGCCGAAGTTCACAGGGCCGCCGCGCGAAGAGCATCTCGAAGCCGTTATAAATCATTTTCTAAGTGAGAAATAATGGTTCGTATAACAAGGCAACAGCTCTTTGTGCTGTTCGTGCTCATAATGTTCATTGGCAGCGGCATTGCCTATGCACTAATGTCTGTCATGGAATTTGGGCAGCCAAAGCAGAAGCTCATCTTCAATGGTCCGCTCAGCAATGCTGACGAGTCTGTGTTCTTGCGCCAGAACAAGGTTATAGCTAGGTACTTTTTTTCCGAAAACTGCACGACCTGCCCGGAAGTTACCAAAACAGTCGGCGACCTCTTCCAAGACTTCGGTGGAAATCTGATAATCGAGGAGATAGACGTCGATGAATGGCCCAACTTCACTTCTTCGCTTGAAATAAAAGAGGTGCCGGCACTTTATCTGAAGGGCTCAACGATAGACTTAATCACAGGCAACATAACTTATGATGATGCTTTCAAGAGGATATGTGATTTGTTCTTTACGCCAATAGAACAGTGTGCGCTTGTCAGCCCCTGATGCGTTTCATTTCCTTTTTAATGTCCCTTATCTCCCGTTGAAACTTTTCGATTATGGATGGAAGCGCCTCTGGTTCGCAGTTTAATGCGGCCGCTGCCTCACGGACGAGCTTGTCCTTCTTGCGAAGCATTTCGATTTTCATCTTAACCACTGAATTTGGTGCGCAGTTTATCAACCACACGTTTGACTTTGCTTTTGTACTTACCAATGCCTTGGGCCAGGCCTGGCTGTCCCCCACCTCTGCCGCCAAGCTCACGGCAGGCCTCCTGAACGATTTTTCCCACATCAATACCAGCGTTGACAGCATCTTTTCCGGCTGAAGCGAACACGCTTACCGTTTCGCGCGTGCCAAACAGAACTATCACAGTGTTGTCCGCGCTGAGCTTGAGCGATATCTCTTTGAGCTGTTCCGCACCAGCGCCTGGTATTTCTGCCACAAGAATTTTTAAATCGTCGCTTTCCACAAATTTCAATGCCTTTATCTTTTTCTGGGCAGCTTTTTCAGTCGCGGTATTGAGTTGCTTGCGCACCTTCTTCCATTCAGCAAGCAGCTTTCTGCAAGCTGCCGGCAACTTCATCTCGCTTACCTTGAGCGCCCTTGCGCATTTCGACAGTATCTTGGCGCGTTCAGCAAGGTGCTTCTGGGCGGCTGGTCCGGACGCATAAATGAGCCGCACGATACCGTCCTGCACGCGCTCGGTTTTTAAAATGATGATTGGTCCGACCTCTGCAGTATTATCAACATGTATACCGCCACACGCCTCCACATCCCAGCCGCTGATGTCTATCGTATGCAGTTCCCTACCTGGCACAGCACCTCCTTGATAGAGCCTGTAACCGAACTTTTTCTCAGCAACGTCCCGCGGCAACACCTGCTTGATCACGCGCAGTTTTTTCTTTACAATATCGTTCGCTGTCTGCTCTATTTTGGCAACCTCATGTTCCGTGAGCGGCGCATAATGTGTTACATCTAGGTGCGCCTTATCAACGTCCTTTTTGCTCCCTGCCTGCCAGATGTGGTCGCCCAGCAGCCTGCGTGCAGCACCATTTATTATATGTGTCGCAGTGTGATGCATCGCTATCTGCTTCCTTCTTGGGATGTTGATGTTGCATTTGACTATATCACCTTCCTTGAATTCAGGTTCCTCAACAGCATGCACGATAACATTTCCGATTTTTTCTACATCGTATACGGCATACCCTTCAATTGAGCCATGGTCAGGCTCCTGACCTCCGCCACGAGGATAGAACGCGGTTTGATCCAACACGACCCACTTACCATCGATTATTCGCAGAACCTTTGCCTTGAATTCATAGAGCTTCTCATCTTCATGATAAAGCGCCTTCGTGTCGGGCAGGCCGGTCACGTCGATGAGCGCCTTCTCGGCTGGTATTTTAACAATGGACTTCTGTACAGCAATTTTGGTGTCGATATCAGATATGTCGGCGAGCGGTAGTTCAGACCAGTTCTTGACATCACGTGGCAGTAAGCCATGGCTGTCATAAAGTTGTGCAAGCGTCTCACGATCGATTTCCTTCTTGCCAGCCCTCTTCATATCAGCAACGATTTTACGCACCAGCTCTGCCCCACGTTTCAGCGTCGATGCATACTTCTCTGATTCAACATCCACCATCTTTAGTATTGAATTCCTGTGTTCATACATCTCCGAGAAGATATTTTTCATTCCATCTATCTGCTTTGCAACAACATGCGAGAGCGGCATCTCTCTTAAACCGAGATCATTCAGATTGCGTATGGCTCTGCGTATCAACAGCCGTGCGATATAACCCTCTGCAACATTCGAGGGCACAACGCCATCATTGAGTATGAACGCTATCGCCTTTGTATGGTCGGCTATCTGATATATTGCGGAATATGAGAGAATTACTTTCATGATTTCATCAATTGAGAAGCCGAGCTCTTCTGCTATCCTAGCAACGATTTTCTTCCGCATCTCCTCAACATTCGTCTCCTCGACATTCAGGCTGCCTGCGCTCTGGCAGAACATGTAAAAAAGCTCTGGATCCGGTTCTGCAACACCAGCCTTGTTGGCTAGCCATCTGATTATTTTTGGATAGGCAGCATCGTAGACGGTAGGAGTGCCTGTTGCTGCCCAGACATGCCTCTCAAGGCCGTAGCCCGTGTCAACAACTTTCACGTCTAGCTGTTCATACTTTCCGTCAAACGGTCCAGCAAATTCCATAAAAACAAGTGTTGCCAGCTCGTTGCCAGCAGCCAGCACTTCGAAGCATGGGCCCGCATAGCCACCGCCTTCCCAAGAGTTCTCTTTGAACGTTATCAACGCAGAATTGATTTTCAGTCGCTCAGTCAACCACCGCCAGCAGAGGTCAACCGTCTTGTCCTTCCAGTAGACGTCCTTTTCCGGATAGTTGAACGCGTGGTGTGCCATCATCTCGAAGATAGAACAGTGCCTGGCTGTGCCGAGTCCTATGTTATCCAGGTCCTGTGCGCGGAACGATGGCTGACTCATGACTAGCGGATTTGCCGGTGGTTCTATTGTGCGGTTAAGGACCCATGGCATGAAGCAATAGATGCTCGCGCCCGTGAACAGCGTGTCCGGTTTCCATCTACACACAATCGGATATCTTGTTATCGGTTTGTGTTCATTTGCCTCAAAGAAGTTTATGAAAGCGGAACGCATGCTGTCCATATCCCACTTGCCCGGAATTATAGGGTTGCCGAGAAAATCATACATCTCGCAGGGCGGTTCACCACAGGTATCGCGCGGTACTGTCGACCAGAACGCGGCCTTGCATTTCTCGCACGTATAGCGCTCGAAGCCGTTCTTCTTGAACCATTCCAGCGCGAAGTGCTCCGGTCGTCTCAGATCATCTTTTGTTATCATATCCCAATATTGGAGCGCTTGATATAATAAATACTTTTCAGAGTCTCGGCATCATCGAAAATAAAAATTCTCAGCCGAACAGAGCTCCAAGACCAGCGGCTGCTTCCTCTGCCTTCTTGGTAACCTCTTCCTCTTTCTTCTCTTCCTTCTTCTCCGCTGGTGCAGCTGCCGGTGCAGCAGCGACTGCGACAGGCATCGCGGCCTTCGCTATAGTCTCATCTATATTTAGCCCTTCGAGACTTGACACGAGCGCCTTTATCTTCGCCGGGTCAGCTTGGGCTCCAGCTGCTGCAAGTACCTTGCTTACATTCTCTTCATTTATCGGCTGTTTTGTTGCATGCAGCAACAGCGCAGTATATATCATCTCCACTTTTTTCACCCCCGTCAAATTTTTATTTGAGCGTTAAGCAATTCGGCCTGCAGTTTCGCTTTCGCGAGCAGGTCGTCTATTATTCCCTTTTCGAGCACCTTCGCCTCTACGCCTACTGCTTTAGCGTTCTTGAACGCTTTGATAATCATCAACGGCATTGTCTGCTTTGTCGGCCAGCCGATGTTCACAGAAAGGTTAATGGCATGACTTGCTGCCAATGCGATGTCCGCCATCAGTTTGGCCTCATCGACGGCCAGTACATCGCGTGTGTAAATCAAACCCCCCTCAGCCACCGAGACAAGGTCCAAACCTATCTCCATGGGTTGCATCTTGAGCAGCTGGAAGGCCGCGACCATGTCAGGTGATATCGTCTCGCCAGCCTTGCATATAACCTTGTCTTTCATCACAGCTATTTTTCCACCCTCAACCTTCGCGGGTATGCCGACCTTGGTGAGCGTGCTTATCGCAGGACCAGGCATAAGGTCTGTCGGTCCTGCCTTGACTTCTATGTCTTTTGGAGCAATCTCGCCAGCCTTAGCTGCTCTCGGCGACTTGTTGGCTTGTAAAAACTTGTAAAGCTTGAACGGATTCATGTCGGTCAAAATCAGGGCGGGGTGTTGCGGGAAGTATTGCAAGAGCTCTTCTTTCTTGGCCTTCTGGAGAGCAAATGTCAGGGTGCTCTTCTTTGCGAACTTTATTGTTGCTTTGCCTGCCAGCTCACGCTTTATTTTTTGCAGGGCTACAGTAGGTAGCTTGAACATATTCAGAACACCTATGACTGGCACGGTTTGGAGTTCCCTTGCGAGCGCGTCTACCGCATTAAGCTTTGCAGGCTTTGGTTCACGTTTGCCTTTTTTTGCCACTCGCTCCATTCGTTTTGCTCGTCCTACCATAAAATCACATCTCAAATTTTACAGGCTTTCCCATAGTGAGCTTGATAACAGCATTTCGTATCTGCTCCTTGCCTTTCGGTAATACAGCCTCAATGGCCTTGAGCACGGCTGAGACATTCTCCGCGATATTTTCATCACTCATATCCTCATTGCCAACAGCACAGTGGAACACGGGACTATCCTTGAGTGCAAGGCGTACAGTAGAAGCTGCCCTGTCCACGAGCGGCTTGAGATCAGGCAATGTTGGTGGTACTGGTTTGGGCATGAGCCCGCGCGGAGCCAGCACAGGCCCGAGCGCCTTTCCTATTGCAGGCATGAGCGGAGCCTCGGCAATGAAGGCTACACATTCGCTGGCGATTCTTTTCGCTTCCCGCTTATTTCTTCCAAGTCTTTCCAGTTCGTCCTTGTGTATAAGTATGATATTGTCAAGTTTCTGGGCCTTCGGTATGAGATTGTCAGCAATGATGCCGATCTTATGAATCTTGCCTGTGCCTGAAGGCAGCAGCACTTCGGTCTTCACCTTGTTTTCAGGCTTCTTGAGGTCTATGTTTTTCAGATTTACAGCCAGGTCGAACGTCTGCTTGAAATTCCTCTTTGGAGCGGCCTCCCTAGCCTTCTTGATACTTTCAATGATTTTATCCTCAACCATAGCTATCGCACCATGCTACCGCCTAAGCGGTGGTTTTAATTCAACAGGAGTCTATTTAAAGTTTGCTGTAATGGCAGTTCTGTAACAGTTGGATTTTGTGAAAAAATGAATCACAATTCGTCTGTCGGTTCAATCTCAATATATTCATCATTGCTTCCAGGATTTATATTTTCTAGTTGACCAACACGCTCATCGAACATTGCAACAGTCGCACCCAATGTCTTCTTTGTACGGTTTAGAGCGTTCTCTATATCTATCATTTTGGTTGCCATTCTGTCTAGCGCGTCCTTTATGTCTGCGCGGATGAAATTGCGTAACACGTCCAGTTGACTGCTGATGGTTGCCTCATGCTGACGGAGCCTCTGTTCGATTGCTGTCTGCATGCCAGGGTTTTCTGATGGAGAGATTTTTGACAGGATGTTTTCAATCTTTTCGCTCATCGATGAGAGGCTATTCTTTACCTCGTTCACCAGTTGCTGGCCTTCTGAGCGTCTGTTAGTTTCGAGTATCATTATGTCAATCAGGAGCAGTACAACTACAACAGTTATGACAGGATATCCTAATACAGCAAGCGTAATGAAGATTATATTTAATGCTGCCAGCGCCCAAAAGACAGCTCTTAAGCTCATGCCAGAAGTTGGTCAGGAAAGGATTTAACCTTTTATTTTAGCATCCCATTTACCAGCATTTATCTCTTTGAGGATATCCTTCGGGTTCTTGCCTTCGACGGTGCAGCCAACGCTCATGCAGCTGCCTATCACTTGCTTGACCGCGTTCTTCAGGCTCCGCGTGCCCAGCGCCGACATTTTTGCATTCGCAATCCGGACAGCCGCCTCAAATGGCAGATCGCCTTTGAACGGTTCCTTCGGTGCTTCGCCTTCCTTGGCTGGCGGTGTTGTCCACGGTGTTATTGCCAGCTTTTCAACCTTTAATTCCTTTTTAATCAGTGCAGAAACCGGAGGCGTGCCAACCTTTATCTCAAACGCCTTGGTTTCGGTGTCAACGATAACCTCCACAGGCACGGTGATGCCTTTGAATTCCTTGGTCGCTTCGTTTATTGCTGCAACAACCTGACCGATGTTAACCTTGTGTACTGCCAGCGCAGGACCGAGCGGCGGCCCAGGTATTGCTTTACCACCTTCGACCATAATCTTTACTGATATCTTTCCCATTGCAATCACCCTGTCGGCTTTGTCTCCGCTTTCTCTGCGCTCTCAATGAGCTTGACCATCTCGATTGCAACAGTTATTGGAATAGGTATCGCGGCCTCAATCAGCTCTATGGTAACTTCGCCTTTGGCAGTATCGACACGCGTGACCTTTCCGCGTTCGTTCTTGAAAGGTCCACCGACAATTTCGATGATATCTCCACGGTTTATTTTTATCTCAGCGACCTTGACCTCGAGGAATTTTTCGAGTTCGCTGAGCTTGACCTCCTTTCTTATTAGACCGCGCACATGTGGCACGCCGGCTATTATTGTTTCGATCGCAGCTGCATCGCCTTCAATGAAGATGTAACCCTTGAGCTCTGCTGGATGCAGTATTGCAGCCACAGCGGCCCCTGTGTTTTTTATCTTCGCGGTAAGCGTTTCGATGACGGCGTTCTCCCGGCCAACTGTGGTTCTGATAGTCCATATCATTTAAACACCTGCACCAGCCGCCTGTACGGCAAGTATGTATATCATCGATATTATGAATCCGATTGCACCCATGAGTGTAATGCCTAACAAGACGACCTTGGCTGTGCTTATGAGTTCCCATGCATCAGGCTTGTGGCTGACCTCAAGCACACGGCGGTAGCCCAGTAGCTTCATCTTGAGCTTCTCAAAAATAGTAGGGCCTTTTGGTGCCTCTGGCTTCTTCTCCTCTTTCGGCTGTACCGGCGCCGGTTGTGGAGCTGGCGCAGGTTGTTGAGGCATTGTTGGTTGCGATACCTCATCGTTCATGAATAAAACCTCAGAACTGATTTGTATTGAAACTAAGAGTATTTAAATATAATCAATCGGGCTGAGGTGCAGATTTTACACGAAGTCTATTCCGAGTATCTTCTCTATCTCTTTTGCCTTCTCCTTGGACATCGGTTTTTGAGGTCCGTAGATTTGCGTGGACTTGACGCCAGTGATTATCATCATAGCGCGCACAGTATCTCCTAACTCTTTGATTATTTGTGCTCCCCAGATGATTTTCGCGTCAGGTGCCAGCTTGCTGCTTACAGCTTCCACTATCTCCTGACATTCTCGTATTGTCATGTCTGTACCACCAGCGACGTTTATCAGCGCACCAGTCGCGCCATCTATGTCCACGTCCAGCAGCGGGTTATTAAGAGCCTTCTCCACGGCTTCAACCGCACGATTCTCGGTATCCGATTCGCCGAGGCCTATCATAGCCAGTCCACCAGCGCCCATCACGGCTTTGATGTCAGCAAAATCAAGGTTTATAAGTCCCGGCTTTGTTACGAGCTCGGCTATGCCTTTGACAGCGTTGACGAGTATCTCGTCACTTAGTTTGAACGCCGTCATTATGCTGACATCTGGTACGATTTCGAGTAGCTTATCATTTGGCACGACTATCAGCGTGTCGACGATGTTCTCCAACTCCTCAAGGCCGTACTTGGCATTCTCCATTCTTGCTTTACCTTCTCTGGTGAACGGCAATGTAACAACGGCAACAGTGAGGGCACCGAGCTTTTTGGCTATATCTGCTACAACAGGGCTCGCACCTGTTCCTGTTCCACCGCCAAGGCCGCATGTTATGAAAACCATATCAGCGCCAGTGAGCGCATCCTTGATTTCGTCCTTGCTTTCGCGCGCGGATTCCATGCCTATGTGCGGATCAGCGCCAGCACCAAGCCCTCTTGTCAATTCCTTTCCAATCAGAACTTTGACATCGGCATCCGTGTACAGAAGGTCCTGCGCGTCCGTATTGACTGCGATAATCTCAGCACCAACAATTCCAACCTGCATCATGCGGCTGACAGTGTTGTTTCCAGCACCACCAACACCAACGACCTTTATTTCCGCCTTTCGAGCTTCGAGCAGTTTTCTCAGATCCTCATCCACGGTTGCTGTCCTCGAGCCTGCCTCACCCTCGTGCGCCCTTACTGCCATAGAACCTACCTCCATTGATTAGAACTTATTAAATGAACTAAATGTGAACAGCTATTTAAAACTAACCAGAAAATTATAAGCAGATTTATAATGCTACTTCTCTTTGGGCTTTTCAAAAACTTCTACAAATTTCACCTTTGTCAGGTCCAGCCACTTCATTATGTCGTCTGCAATCTTCTTTTTGTAGATCGCATGCACCGTCGGAGGTATTTCGAGCTCAACCTCGGTGCCTTTCACATGTACGTTCAGCTTGTCCATAGGCATCCTGCTGTAGAACTCTGCTATCGCTTTGATCTTTTCATCAAGCAGTTCTATTTTCTTTTTTATTTCAAGGTCAAATGTAAGTACTTTTCCTGCAAGTGGATGGTTGAAATCTACAGTCACACGCCCGCTGGCAACGGATATCACACGTCCACGCATGTTGTCAGCCTCGATTGGCATACCAGGTACAGGTTTTGTGCCATGCCTTTTGAATTCAGCCTCAGGAACAACCCTCACTAGTTTTGGGTCTCGCGGTCCGAACGCCTCTTCAGGTGTCAGCTCTACCGTCTTTTTCTGGCCAACCATCATGTCAGCCAACTTTGCATCCAGGCTGGGTAAAATATAGCCTGCTCCAACTATTACAGGCGCCGAATCGGCTTGGTCGAATAACTGATCAGTTCCCTTTATCTTTCCTGAATAAGCCAACCGGATGAAATCTCCTGTTTGCATGCCTCACATTGCGTAGAGCAACTTAAAAAGGTTTCTGCTCAACTTGAAATATGGTGTATACTATGAATCGAGAAAAAGACATATCAAGAATTATAGAATACATGAAGCAGCATAAAAATGAGCTGAGGACTACAGAAGCGTATTGCAATATTTTAGGTTTAGATAATCCCAGAAGTATCAAGGCCTCGTTGTGCTTGTGGTATCGCAAGCACGGTATCTTGAAGGTCACAAAATCCGCTGAAGGCAATGGTGACAAAAGTAAAAACTTCTATGGAATTTCAGATGAATGCGGATCACGTGAATGCTTTTACAGATGGTGTGATGGCTACATGCCGAGACTTGATGAATATGCTTGTCCTTTAGGGAATCCAAACAAAAAACTGAAGTTCATAGAGGATTATAAGTAAAAATATAATTATTTATACCTACATCGACATTCAATTGGTATGCCCGGCCTTGATGAGTTCTGTAACATGCTCCGCGAGACCGACAGCTTTGACGAGCTTGAGATAAAGATCGTGCGCGCGCTCCTGACACTCACACAGCGCAAGAAGCCGAAAGCCGATGCAGCTACAATCGCCAAGGAGGCAGGTATATCCGTGACGAATGCCTACAAATACCTTTATTCTTTACAGCTGAAGGGTGTTGTTGAGAGTAGCAAGGAGAAGCAGAAGGTGTTCTGGCTGTCTCGTTCTGCAAATCCTTTCCCTCGATTGTTCAGTTATGTCGGCAGGGACTATTTGCGTAAGAAAGAATTGTTTGCTAGGCTCGCTCAGACCTATGAGCGTTTTTTACCGATATCGGACATATGGTCTGGGGAGTGCGTCAGGGAGCAATACAATGCAGACTTTGTCGAACGTGCTGCATTTATTATAGATATTGCAAGAGAGGAACTCTTTATTGCGACTGAGAAATTTTTTGAAGATTTCGTGTTGCTTGATGCTATCAAGCGTGCGCTGGAGCGCAATGTGCGTGTTCGTATTGTTGCCGCACACATCGATGCGAGACATTTAGAGAAGCTTGAGAGGGCTGGGCTGGAAATACGACTTGGCCGTTACTGGCCGAACATGATAATTTCTGATGGACGGCACGGCCTGACAATTGATGGAGAAGGCAAGGGTACGATGTGGCTCAACTCGCCAAGCGAGCGCGTTGCAGATTTTGAGCGTGCATGGGCTCGAGCGCAAATCGTACGTTGATGTGCACCTTTCACGACCTTTAGTGGTTAAAAAATTATAAGCTACGAATCTTTCAACGACTGCTATGAAATTCCGTGCTATTCTGTTCGCTGTTATTGCTTTATTAATCATATGGTTGCTTGCATACTTCGTGCATCCTTTGATTATTAGCAAAGCCAATGATATTGTCATCGTCACGAAAATAATTGATGGCGACACGATAATTGTTGAGGGTGGACGCGATATAAGATTGCTCGGAATAGATGCCGATGAGAAAGGTGAGCCGTGCTACACCGCAGCGGCCGAGCGTCTCAGCGAGCTTATACTTAACAAACAGGTGCGGCTCGAGGCCGACAATCGAGACAAGGACAAGTACAAAAGATATCTGCGATGGGTATGGCTCGGTGACAGGTTAATAAACGAACAGTTGGTATCGGAGGGCTTGGCAATCGCTAGACACAATGACGGTGAGAAATATACTGATATCATTGCCGCTGCTGAGAAAAGCGCAATTGAAAACAATATCGGATGCAAGTGGAGTTCAGACAAGTAGTATACCTGGTTTGCAAGGCTCTGCGGCGGAAGCCTTGTTAGCAAGTTCAGAAATATTCGCAGCCTTCTCCGCTTCCCATATCTCAACAGGACAGCTGAAGACTTTCTCAAAGAAATCCTTGGCATCTCGCAGGGCCGCGAGCTCGCTGCCTGCACCAAGGAACAGTTCATCAAGCGGCTTCCTTTTCTCCAGTTTCTGCACATATGTGACAACAGCCTTGCCGAGAGGTTTCAATGTCTTATCTTCCATTATTTCGTGCAACGGCTTCCCGCCCATTACCATGTTATAGACATCGTATTTCCATGGAGCACTTACAATCAAAGATATTTTTGCTGGTTTTGAAATACCGGATATCTTCTTTATCTCATCGATGTCGCCCTGCACCTTTCGGACAAGGTTCTCAGCTGCTTCTATCGTTGGATTTATAGCCTTGCCATCGTACGCTGGCCAGCCTGCATTGATTATGAAATCTTTATTACCGATTGCATGCCATAGGTCCTCTGCAACATGTGGTATGAAAGGTGCGAGCAACCTTAGCCAGTCACCGAGCCAGTCGGTGCGTGGATTATCGGTTCTCTTCAAATACCAGCCCACGTCAGACAGGATGTTGAAAAATGCTATGTCAACTGCCTTGCGTATTTCAGCAATATCTAGCGCGGTGGTCACATCCTTTATGTGGCGGTTCAACCGAGAGCGCAACCAGCGGTCTATCGGTCTTACAGCAGTCGCTTTTGTTTTGATCTTGGTCAACCTCTGCACCATGTTGTAAAAGTTCATCAGTTGCCTGCCGTAGCCTTCGCATTCCTCGTTGCGCCAGTCGAAATCGTGCCACTGGTTAGAACCGTGTGTCAGGTACAGCCTTATCGCATCAGCACCATATTTTTCAATGGCATCATGCCAGAATATAACATTTCCTAAGTGTTTTGACATCTTCTTGCCATAGGCTACAAGGTGCCAGTTCACAAATATGCCGCTAGGCCAATGCTTCTCAGGAAATATCGCCACATGATTCATGATGAAGAACGGCAAGTGCACGGATTTGTGCTCCTTACCGATTGCATTTATATCGAGCGGGTACCAGTAAAGGAACTCGTTGCGAATATCTTTCCACAGTTTGTTGCTAGCCTTACCTTTTCCAAGAAAGACATAGTCGAAGAACTCGTCAGTCAAATCATCCATCTTCAATTTGCCCTCGTTGAAATATTTCGATACAATATAGAACGCCATGTAAATTGTGCTATCCGATATAGCCTCGATTATCCAACCAGGTTCGAATGGGAACTCTGTGCCTAGGCCCCTGCGCCGCACGCACGGCCGGGCCTCAAGCCAGTCGATAATGGACGGCAGCTCCTTTTTGTATTCATTGGGCCAGATGTTCATCTTTGGCACATGCTTCTTAGCCTTTTCTTTCCACTCCTCATTGCTATAGTCGATGAACCATTGGCCAGGCACTTTCTTGATTATTATTTCAGCACCACATCTACAATGCACAGGTTTGATAGAAAGCTCATAAATCATGTCAGCCGACCCCAGCTTCGTGAGCCACTGTGTTATTGCTACCTTCGCCTTCGGCACAGCCATTCCTTTGAATTGTTTTGCGTTCGCGTGCATGCGGCCATTATATTCGAGTTTATAAAGTTCTTTGACCACACTTTCCAGACGGCTGTCTTTGGGATCTGTTATTTTGTTCTTCGCTATTATCTCGCCGGCCGGAGCAGCACCATAACCTGGAACCTCCACAACTTGAATAGGTTTCAACTCTGGTGCAACGGTCTTGAGATAGATGAAATCGTATGGGTCATGCGCTGGCACGGACATAACTATGCCTGTTGCTTCGGAAGGGTCAGCAAAATCTCCAGCCAAGATAGGAACATCTTTGCCTGTCGCCGGGTTGCGTGCAGACTCCCCGATTATTTTTCTGACGTCAAATTTTTCCAGCACCTGCACTTTTTTGTCAAGGTCTTGCAGCTTCTTGACTGCAGGCTCAGCGACGAGCCATGTCTCATTTCCGACCTTTGAGCGTACATATGTTGCATTCGGGTTGAGCCACACATTCGTCACGCCGAAGATTGTTTCTGGTCTCATTGTAGCTGCAGGCAAAACGAGATCGCCACATTTGAACTTGATTATCACATAATCCTTAATTTGTGCGCCTTTCCATTCTTGAATATCCGCTTCTGCTGGATCGAGGCTCACAGGATGATTCTCTATCGGACACCAGGCAAGGCGGTAATCCTTTTGTGTTAATAATCCGAGCTCACGAAGCTTCCTGAATTGCCATCGGATGAACTTGCCATACTGCGGATGAATGGTGCTCACAGCCGGCCTGTAGTCCAGCGATAGTCCAAGCTGCTTGAATGAGGCTATCATACGCTTCTGGAGATATTCAGCAACATCGACGGCTGACTTGAATTTCTTCGCATCGGAAGCCGGTATTCCGTATCTTGCCATCGCTTCCGCATCCTTAGATTTTTCGAAGATGCGTTGGCAATCAATGCCAGTGGCATGAAAACCGAGCGGGAAGAAAACATTGAAGCCTCGCGCTCTTTTATATCTGGCAATGACGTCGGGTATGCTATAGCTGCGCATTTGGCCTGCATGCAAAGTGCCGCTGACAGTAGGATAAGCAAAGACTATATAGTACTTCTTACGTTTGTCAGGTTCGGCCTCGAACAGCTTTGCCTTGGCCCATTCGCTCTGCCATCTGCTTTCCAGCTTTTTCCATTCGGACATGTCAACACTTTCTCCTCCGTTCTTATAAATTTATAAGCTGTGTGGCCAAAATTTGTTTTGCCCCGGTAGCTCAGGTTGGATAGAGCGCTTGAGATGCCTTCGGCGAACCTCCGGGTTCCATTGGCGAACCTTCTAAGTCCAACTTAGAAGAACTGACCATCACTCTGTGATGGATGAAGATAGCAAGAGGTCGAGGGTTCAAAGCAGAAACTGGCAGCGTGAAAATCCCTTCCGGGGCACCAATCATGGTGAACGCATGAGGTGCATAGCATTAACATTGCTTGCGGCTGTTATGATATCTGGTTGCATTGCAGAGCAGGCATCCTTTCCATCTGAATTGGAGCCTACCAACTACACCATTGAGAACATAACATTCAATAAAACACACGCACTCATGTTTGATAACTTCAGATGGAACCATATGCCCGTGACAATTTACATGTATACACAGAATGCCACTGACAGAGATATTGAAGCGTTCAGGGAAGGGATGAAAATATGGAAAGACCAGACAGACGGGCTTGTTGCATTCAAGGAAGTCGACAGCCCACAGGTAGCCGACATTACGGTAAGATGGACAAAAGAGGTGCCCGTTGTCGGTGAAGAGGCAGTCGAACTCGGCACCAGCATGCCAAAGGTTATCGATACTGGTCTGTTCAACCTTTCTGTAGGTTGTGAAGTAACAATAGTTACAAAAACCAGCTTTTCGACGAGCTGTCCTCAGTTGGTCGCGGCACATGAGCTCGGACATGCGCTGGGTCTTGACCATCCTAATACGACAAATCCCGCTGTGCGCTATTACGATATAATGTACCCTCAACTACATTGCCTGCAGAGGGTGACACCTGATATTCTTGATACGTTGAAAGAACTGTACAGGATGCAGCCGGCGCCTGATCTGACGTTCATGAATGTAACATCGACGAAGCGCAATGTACATCTCGACATAAAAATGGTTGTAATGAACAGAGGGCTGCTGGACTCAAATGCGACTGAACTACAAATAAAAGCCAGAAGCAATGTTATCGGAACCTTTGACTTGCCGGTCATCGAGCCTGGCTCGCAACTTACCATAACAGGCAAGATAACTGTACTTTCTGACATCACTGAACTTGAGCTGGTGATAGACCCAGGCAGGAAAAACACCGATATGTACCCCAACAACAATGTGATGCTGCTCAGAACGGTCTGGTAGCACCTTTTTATTCTTAAATTTCCATTATTCTAACGATTTTATGACACGCATAATTGCCGTGCTCTCGGCCAAGGGTGGTGTGGGAAAGACTACGACCACTTCTAACATCGGTGCGGCGCTCGCTGAGAAAGGGAAGTCTGTTATTGTCATAGACGGCAACGTCACGACGCCGAACCTCTCCCTTCACCTAGGCATACCGCTGGCACCGATAACCTTGCATGATGCGCTGAAGGGCGATGCGCATATACGGAGCGCGATATACAAGCATAGCTCAGGCATGCAGGTCATACCAGCTTCGCTGTCGGTTGGCGCGCTCAAGGGTCTCAACATAAATAAGCTTGCAGGTGCCCTTATGAACCTGCTTGGCGCAGCGGAAATAATACTGATAGATGGTGCCGCAGGTCTGGGAAAGGAGGCAACAGCCATAATGGAAGTTTCCGATGAAATGATAATAGTCACGAATCCAGACTTGCCTGCTCTCACAGACGCGCTGAAAGCAATCAAGATGGCTAACGAGATAGGCACGAAGGTGCTTGGTGTTGTGGTCAACCGCGTAAGAGGTCATAGCCATGAAATTTCTGTTTCTGAGATTCGCGACATGCTTGAGGTTCCTGTGATAGCTGTCGTGCCTGAGGATAAGGCGGTGCCAAAGGCCATCGCCGCGAAGATGCCCGTTGTCAATTATAGCCCGCGCAGCAAGGCCAGTCGCGAATTCAAGCGCTTGGCAGCATCGATAGCGGGCGAGGCTTGGACTGAGCCAACAAAAAGAAAGAATTGGTTCGACAGGATGTTGGACTACCTGGCAGGCTGAAGCGCCGAAACGTCCAGCTCGAGAGCAATCACGGCCTTTTCAAGTTTCCAGTTTGAAAGCACGGCAGGATGTATCTCTCCGAAGAAACCTGCGGGCTTGCCGTTGATGAGAATTTCACCGACACGACTCGGTATGAAGCTTGGATGCTCAGTCGGCCTTACCGAATATTCCAGGCCAAGGTTGCCCAGAATGGAATTGACAACAGATCTGCATTCCGTCAGGTTCGCAGCGTCATAGCAAATGACCGCGGCAAGTTTTCGGATTGTGCGCGTTCCTGTGTCGGTCGAATTATCAAGAACAAGGCACTCGCCAATCTCAGCTAGTTTCTGTGGAAAAGGGTTGTGCTGATTTGCAGCCAGCGCTTCGAGCAACGACGGCAGTAGCCATGTGCGGACTGACGTGAACTCGACAGTGCGTGGGTTGACAGTACGAACGGTCGGCTGTTCCTTCAGGCCCATGTTTGTGAACAGCTTCATACTGTTGCTGAGCACGTATGTGAGCGCTTCTTGGAAGCCGAGCCCAGTCATAATTGAAATCAATTTTCGATTGAACTCCTCATCCGACGACTCTTCACCTACCGTGAACAGTGGTGGCAGCTCTGGCTTGAAGTTTTCATAACCGTAGGCTATCGCGATGTCTTCCACCAAGTCTATTGGATGCATGATATCTGTGCGATATGCCGGAACGGTGACCTCGATTACAGACTCTTTGCTGTCCAGGAATTCAACCGCATCGAACCGCATGCGCTTGAGCAGATCTATCGCTTCTGTGATACCCAATTTTATCCCCAGCAGCTTGTTCGCATAATTCAAGTCCAGCTTGGCTATTCTTGGTGACAGGTCAGGTGTGGTTTCGGTGAGCTTAGGATAATCAATATCGACAGAATACAACTTTCCGCCACGGTCAGCCAACGAAGTGACAACGATATTCAGCACTTCCTTGACTGTCTTCGGGTCAGTGCCTGTCACGTCTATGAACAGGTTCTTCGTCTTTACGGTTATTGCAGCATCCTTGCTGTTTACTATAGGTGGCATGGACAGTATCATGTCCTTTGCATCCGCCAGTATAGGGAACACGGTATTGCGCTCTATTATCCATCCATATTCGATGCCACGCGGATGTTTTTTAAGTATCTCTGAAAGCGGATGTGGTGTGTCCCAACCCAGCGGGGTAAAATTTATGTTCGGGGCGCCTGTCGTGTATTTTACAGGAAATTTTATTTTGTCGAGGTCGCAGACACCCATCGCGGCCTTCGCCCTTCTGCGGCAATGGCTTGCATGTAGCTTCTCCTGGAGTTGCAACAGGCTCTTGATAGCAGTATCGTCCAGCTTCGCACCCTTCACAACTGCGCATACGATGTATGGCCTGATTGCAGTCACAGACTTGTCTACATGGACTTTGTAACCACCATCCTCAACAACATATTCAGGGAGTCCGACATCAATGTTTACAAATGCAGAGAAGGCGCGTGCAAGGCCCTCGACGGAGAGCATGTCTGGCCTGTTCGGGAAAACCTCTACCTCTATCTCATCGCCTTCGGCATGTTCCCAGGCAACACCGAGCATCGGAATCTTCTCGCTCAGCTCCTTAACACTGAAATCCTTCCCAACAAGCTTGCAGAAGTCTTTTCTGTTGAAAGTCATAGTAGGCATAATCACCACATCTTCGCTCCTCTCAGCAGCGCTAGGTCATTTCCGTACAGCTGCCGGATATCAGCAATGTTATATGCGTTCATGACAAGCCGCTCCACGCCTGGTCCCCATGCAAGAACAGGAATATCTATGTTCATGAGGGGTTTCACGACCTCCGGTCTGAATATACCAGCGCCGCCAAGCTCGAGCCAAACCTTCTTATACGGATCCCACACCTCTATTTCAGTCGACATCTCAGTGTATGGGAAGTAGGCTGGTCTGAACCGCGCATTAGGGAATCCCAATTTTGCATAGAATCGCTTCAGGTAGCCAAGCAAATGCCTGAATGTCACGCTCTCATCAACCACAATGCCCTCAACCTGATAGAACTCACAGAGATGTTTCCAGTCCAATGTCTCATTTCGGAAGCATCTGCCTATTGCGAAATATTTTGCCGGCAGGTCCTCCTTTCGAAGTCCGGCCAACGTTCGTGCGCTGAGACATGTCGTATGTGTGCGCAGGCAGGCCTTTGCAGCGATATCGGCGGACCACTTATATTTCCATCCGGTGCTTCCCGTGGTCCACCCGTTTGTATGCGTGGCTGATACACGCTCAACAATGTTACCTCCAGGTAACTGTACGCTCTCAGGAGGATTGAGATAAAAAGTATCAGCAAGGTCGCGTGCCGGATGGTCCTGTGGCTGGTATAGTGCATCGAAGTTCCAGAACGCAACTTCGGAAAGGTTACCCGTCATCTCCTTGAAACCCATCTCTATCCAGATGCGACGCACTTTTTCTAGGAATTGTTGCACAATGTGCCGTTTGCCAGGCCAGAGTTGTGGCGCAGGTGCGTTGACATCATATTTCTTAGGTTGCATCTCCTTCCATCGGCCTGTTTTGATTATTTCTGGGGTGAGCTGTGCATACTCGGACTCTGTATGTTTCGGCAGTGATATCTCAGACATTCTTGGTATTATTTTTTCAAATATTCCAGCCTTTCCAGGCACTTGTCTGATAAGTCCGCGACTGAGGAGCAACTGCGCGTTTTCAGGGCTTGTCTCTCCACTACGTTCCACATCTTCGAGTGCCCTTTCCATCGGCAGCTTGAGACCAGATGCTATTCTGCCTTCGTCGGTGAGCTCGACAAAAAGGTTATCTATTATCCTTATCCATCCGGCCTTTCGAGCCCAGCCTATTCCTATTGCTGATCCTGGGAGCGTTGCTAGTTCGGCCATTGTACGTCTTCCGTCGCGTAGAAATGTCAGGACGTGTCGCTCCGGCAAACCTTTCGAAAGGAATTCCTTGCCCTCATTTGTAAGAACATATGGCATGCCTTATTATTGGCAGGCGGGTTTAAAACTTTAATTCTTTATGAGATTCTTGTCAAGCCGTTTCTCCACCTTTGCTACACGCGCTTGGAATTCTACCAGGAACTTTTTTATGGCGCAGGAAAGGTCGTTTTTACATTCTCCACAGAGCAGCTGCCCACTAAGGCATTTGCGCTTGCGGTCCAACATCTGCTTATCATCGTCGAAATGTGCGGCCATGTATTTGGCGACAATACATTTATCATATTCTCCACCAAGTTTTCTCTGTTCCTCGATGGTGTTGCGCCCGCCCGTAAGCGTGTTCATTACATATTTTGCAGCCACTTCAGGCTTCTCATTTAAGAACAGGGCGCTGCCAGGCCTTGACTTCGACATCTTACCGCCGCGCAGGCCGGGCAAATACTTGATGTGAAATGTAGTTGGTTTGATGTAACCAAATTTGTCTGCTATGTCGCGTGCCAGCCGCATGTGAGGGTCTTGATCGATGCCTATGGGCGTCACTGTAAAAATCCTGCCTTCAAATTCAGGCTCTTGCGGCAATAGGATGTCAGCTGCCTGTATGACAGGATAAAACATAAGACCTGGATTTGTACTGTCCGTAAAGCCGTAAATAGCTTTTATCGCGCTCATGGTATAGCGTCGTGAAAGCTTGATGGCAAGGTTGTAGATCTTAGTGTACTGCTGATGTATGAAGAACTTCGTCAACGATGGATCGAATCCGAGTGCGAGTAGTTGTGCAACTATCAGGCGTGCATTCTTGAGCCCCTCTGCCTGGTCCTTAACCTTCTCACAGACATAGCTCTCATCATCGGATATCGGCACATAGGCTGGTATCCTATATTTTTTCTGCAGTTCAATAACACAATCGAACGACAGCTTGTGCCCGAGATGTATGCTGCCTGAAGCGTTGAATCCGGTGATTATAGCGACCTTTTTTCCGGCCTCATACGCAGCTAGGAATTTGTCAAAATCCCTGTGACTGAAGACATATCCATGACGGAAAGCTCGAATGTCGGACAACTTCTTGATAATATGTGAAGGCACAGGCTGCGTTCCGAACTCTTTCATCAGCTTTCCGTAGTCTATCTCTTTATCTTCATCAGCATCGAATGGCGTGAGACGTTTTTCAGGCATGGCAATCGGCTCCTAATTGGACATTTCTACTTTTAAGTGTTTCACCAAAGGCAATAGAAATACGTGACAGGGTGGCCACTAGCAAAATCTCATGTTCATCATTGCCAAAGATGCACACCCATCATTTTACTCACAATAAAATATTGATTTTTAGGACTTAAAAACTTTTCTTGTTTGCGCTGAATTTTTAAGCCATCACGGTAATACTGATACCATGTCTGGAGAGAAGAAAACGACAATTGCAGCCGAGGTCGAGGCCTTGGCCAAGCGAAGGGGGTTCTTCTGGCCAGCTGCGCAGCTCTACAACCCGGTTGCTGGTTTCTGGAACTACGGCCCGCTAGGCACAGCAGTGAAAAATAACTTTGTGGACATGTGGCGAAAATGGTGGGTGCGCGACGAGGGTGCTTATGAAATTGACACTTCTGATATACTTCCCGAGATAGTATGGCAGGCATCCGGCCATACTGAGGGTTTCAATGACAAGCAGGTGATGTGCAAAGGCAAGGAGAAGCATAGATGGCGCGCGGATATCCTCATAGAGGATACGATAAAATACGAGGGCAGGCTTGAGGGTAAGACCACAGAAGAATTGACCGATATAATTCGAAAAAACAAAATCAAATGTCCAAAGTGTGGCGCGGAGCTTGGCGAGGTCTTTGTTTTCAACCTTATGTTTAATGTGAATGTCGGCCCGACCGGAGAGACAAAGTGCTACCTCAAACCCGAGACGACACAGTCCTCTGTCCTTGATTTTCCTTTCATCTACAGGAGCCAGCGGGCGAAGTTGCCGCTGAAAATAGCGCAGATCGGAAAGTCCTTCCGCAACGAGATATCGCCTCGCCAGGTGTTCATCCGCATGCGAGAGTTCTGGATGGCAGAGCTGCAGATATTCTTCAATCCCGCGAACACGGAATGGCCTGCTTATAAGAGCATAAAAGATTTCAAGGTACGCATTTTGCCAGCGAATCTGCGCGATACCGTGGAGGAGCCGCTTGATATAACAGTTGACAGCGCCATTGCTGAAGGCTATATTCCCAACAAATTGATAGGTTATTATCTGGCAAAGGTCCAACAGTTCTACGAAGCGCTGGGTTTTGACAGGAAATGCCTGCGGTTCAAGGAGCTACTGCCGACGGAGCGTGCACACTATTCGAAGGTTCATTGGGACTTCGAGATTTACACCGAGGATTTCGGTTGGGTCGAGTGTGTTAACAATGCCTGGCGTTCTGACTATGACCTGAGCAGGCACGCAAAATTCTCGAAGCAATCGCTTTCTGTCTTCGAGGATGGTATGCACATTCTGCCAAACATGTACGAGCCCTCGTTCGGAATAGACAGAACAATCTGGATGCTGATGTTGCATGCCTACCGTAACGATGGCAAACGGACATGGCTGGCACTGCCGCCAGCGCTCGCTCCGTATCAGGTTGCCATCTTTCCGCTTGTGCGACGCGAAGGAATGGATGAGAAAGCCAAGAAGTTATGCGAACTGCTGAACAAGCAGCTCAACATATTCTATGATGAGGCGGATAGCATCGGCCGTCGTTATGCGAGGGCCGATGAGATAGGGATACCTTATTGCATAACAGTGGATGGTGAAACGCTTAGGAGCGAAACAGTGACGTTGCGAGACCGCGACACCACTGCACAAGTCCGTGTGGCCATCGATAGGTTGCAGGAGGTCATAGAGAAATTGCTTGAAAAGCAACTGCCGTTCACCAAGGCGGGTGCCAGGATAAAGTAGATTGCCATGCGGCTCACAGATTTCTGGTCACTGCGGCTGACTGTAGCATGCATTATTATATTTATTTTGCAGCTTACAATTCCTACATTCACAGATTCACTAGCGCTCATTTCATCGGATATTTTGGTGAGACCATGGATATTGATAACAAGCATGTTCGCGCACGGCTCAATAGAGCATCTGTTTTACAATATGTTCGCGCTCGCGCTTTTCGGCACCATACTTGAGAACATAATCGGCAGCAGGCGCTGGCTGATTTTATATTTCATCTCCGGAATAATTGCTAGCATTGCTGCCTCAGCATTCTATCCAGAGTCGCTTGGTGCTTCTGGAGCGATATTCGGTCTGCTGGGAACGCTGGCGGTTCTGCGGCCAAGAAT
Organism: Candidatus Aenigmatarchaeota archaeon; assembly: GCA_018920245.1. Taxonomy (GTDB): domain Archaea; phylum Aenigmatarchaeota; class Aenigmatarchaeia; order Aenigmatarchaeales; family JAHLMS01; genus JAHLMS01. The sequence goes on along the minus strand of JAHLMS010000002.1, from coordinate 19,146 downwards.
AACTGTATGGGTGGCAGGCATACCGATGCCCATGGCTGTCGCTGCAGGCGTGTGGGCCATAGGAGATTTGCTAGGACTGTTCGTGCCGTCTGGAATAGCCAATGCTGCACACTTGGCAGGTCTTGCAACAGGTATCATGTTCGGTATAGCACTAAGAAAAAAATTCGGTGAACCGCTGTTTATCAAGAAAAAGTTAGCGAAAGATATTGATGAAGAGACTTTCAGACGTTGGGAAAGAGAATGGCTTTAATGTAAACCAAGCTTTATTTCTCGCTTGCAATTACGGCACAGCATCTGGTTGAAGCCCTTCCATCGCATCTTGGTAAGTCTACCCACCTGTTTCACTGACTTACCACATCTGTCACAACTTGTTTGCATCATTACAGCTCCTGTGTCTGTCGTAATTGTTTAAACTTGCGCGCACCTTTTTTTATCCTTGTGACCATTTCTTCCTTCCGTTTCAGCATTATACGTTCCAGATTGTCAAGCGCCGTACCGATGGCGTCACGGGCATCCCATTTCACTGATTTGGACATGAATACGCCTGCGTCCGTACGTAGCCTCGCACGCACCGAATATTTTGTCCTCAGGCCTTCAAGACTGTGTTTCTTTACATGGATGAAGAAGAATTGCAGCGGCACTATTGTTGCTATTTTCTGCAACGTGTCGCGTATCATGCGGTCTACGGTGTTTATTGTCATCTCATCCTCATCTTCCAGGCCTATAACCTGGTAGTATACACCTTTCTGGCTGAGCCCGGCAACATAAACCTCAAGAAGGTCCTTTATCGTGACAACACCGAGCGGCATAGCCCCGTCGGTTATTATGATTCCGGACGTCTTGTGCTGTACCATCATGCTGGCAATTTCTGACAGACTGGTTCGTGGTCCTGCGATAACAGGATTCTTGTTCATGACAGTGCTTACAGGACAACCCATTATGCGGTCAACCTCAGCTGCCATCGAGAACCATCCTTGCCTTTCACGCGGCTTGATCGCACGTAGCATGTCGAAAACAGTAAGGACGCCAACGAGCTTGCCATCAGCGTTTACAACCGGTAAGCGCGATATGTCTTTTTCGCGCATGAATACACGCGCTTTGCCGAGGTCGTCATCCACGTTTATTGTTTCAGCAGGAGACATTATGGCATCCGCTGTGGTCTGCCTAAAGCATTTTGTGCGTGCGGCAACATCCATGATGTCCCATACGGACACAACGCCTATGACCTTCCCTTTTTCCACAACAGGCAATGCGCGCATGCGGGACTTGAACAAGACATCAGCTGCCGCCTCCACTGTACTGTCAGGCTTAAGTGTTGGCGGTGGTGAATCCATGAACGACCTGATTTTGGCCGTCGATGGATCGATGATGCCTTTTTTAGAAAGTTTCTTATATTCTAGGTTGCCGAGAAGCTTTCCTTTTTCAATGACAGGTACGGAATGTATGTGATATCGCTCCATCGCTGACATAAATGCCTGTATGGTGTCATCGGGGCCTAGACTTACAAAATTCTTTGACATTATTTCGCGAACATCCATTACATCACGGTTCTCTATTTACAAAATAACAATATAAACCTCACGGTTTGAAAAATGTAACCTGATAATAGCTCACGTTACCCTCTTCGTCGACGATTGCCCAAAGCATATTAGCCCTGATATTGTGCGCAAGCCTTACTGCACGGCTGAGTTCCTGAAAACTGCATACAAACTTCTCCGGCACTGCATATACTATCCATTTGGTGTGCTCTTTTGCGGACTTTGGACCGCGTTTCAGAGGCTTCACGCCTTTTGCATAAACACGGAAGTCGCAACCGAACTTGAATCCAGTTCGCGTTGGCAGTTGCCTGTTTCGCAAATCGCTGTACACAGCATAACGGAAGTCGAATCGTGGGTCAATTTTATGACAATACTTCATGAACGCCTTCGCATCGATTTCCTTTCTTTCAACATCAACAACCTTTATTTTTCCCATATTAAGCAGATGCATCGCCTCAATTAGTGAGAGTTCGAGGCGATCCTCCTTCGGCTTGCCATAGTACCCAGTCTCAAATATTTTATTGCCAGCCTCACGATCCCAGATTATTACGCGGTCTTCTGAAAGTGTCGCCTCAATAACCATAATATCACACGCTCGGTGTTGAAATTATATAATACGTCACATCAAGGTCGTTGTCCACAATTGCCCACAACGCAAGCGCACGGATGTTCTGTGCTAGTTTTATGGCCTTACCAAGCTTTGCAAATTCACACGGATAATCCTCGCTCTCAGCGAACACTATCCATTTCGCCTCGCCTGCAGTGCTGGGTTTGGAGCCGCGCTCATAAACCTTGAAATCCGTTCCTTTGAATCCGACCCGCACTGGCAGTCCGCGCTCGCGCAGGTCACGGTACACAGCATAGCGGGGCACGAACCGCGTGTCGAGCGCGCAGCAAAGGTTGTAGAAGTCCTTGAAATCTATTTTTTTACCATTCTTTGTAATCTCTATCCGTTGCCGCTCGGCCAGTAGGCAGGCCTCCACAAGTTCGAGCTCAAGCCCACGGTCTGTTGTTTTGCCGTACCAGACGGATTCATATAGCTCTGTAAGAGCGGACGGGTCGCTGATAATAACTTTATTCTCGATTAGCTCTGCTACGAATGGCATAATCAATACTTCTGTTAGACCAATTTAAGCTTTTAGCCAGGTATGTGCACGCCACGCATCGCTGCCTTTATCCGGCAGTCCTTACAGAACTCGCGCTTCTTGTTGTCCACATCAGAAACGGACGGCGAGAAAGACATGACACACCAGCTGTGCTGGCAGTGTTCGAAGCCCAGATAATGTCCGATCTCATGTATCGCTTCCTTTACTGCTCTGTCAATGAGCACAGTCATGTTCGGATGCCTGTCATAGAATTCAGGCTTCAGGCGTGCAATGGAAATTATTGCTGCACTAGCAGCAGGGTCCTCGAGCCCGAAAACGAAACTGAGCCCCGCATAGTAAAGGTCTGCATCAGTCACAAAAAGTGACGGTATGCTGTGATCAATGAATTTGGCAGCAGAATTTGAACCGAGCACTGAAAGCACCTTTTCTGCATCATACTGCTTGCGAAAATTGTTGAATGCTACTGCAGGCAGCTGCATGACGGGCATAAGCCGCACTTTCGCACCAACAACTTCCGGCACAATCGAGAGGATAGCCTCGATTACCTGCGCGGGCACCTCACCGACCGGAATTAGCCGGATGAGCATTAAATATTATTGTAGGTCCAAACTGAAAAAGATTGCGGTTCAAACTTAACAATCAATATATAAATTTGTATGGTGGGGAGGGCGCGGTTTGAACGCGCGACATCACGGTCTTTGCGACAGCAAAGAGCCTGCCTTGCTGATCTTCAGCCGTGCGCTCTCCCAGGCTGAGCTACCTCCCCGTGAAGAGAATTTTATTTTTACTGTATTTAAATACGCACGAGTTAATCCAGAAATTCTTTGTTTCTGATTTTGTCTGGTATGTACTTGTCTGAGATGAAGCTTATGCCCTTGGATGATAATGCCGCCAATTCGACCTTTCCTCCGAGTTTGCGCCACATGTCGAATTGCCTCTGCCATTCTTTGTTGTTCTTGAACCATTCATACTTGGATATCTGCTCCAATCTCGCCTTATCCACATCCTCGAATTTAATTATGTGCCTTTTCAGGTCGTACTTTTCCACGTCATCCGCAGACAATCCAAGGAAACGTGCGCCTGGTATCGCTAGACGCTCGCTGATATGCGCGAGCGATATAGAACCATACTTCAGTACAGAATAGATGTAGACCCCCCATGGATCTCCGTCTACGAGCACATAGATGGGCAACTTGTGCTCTATGTGCATGCGTTGCAGAAGCCTACGCACACCACGCGTCGCCTGTCCTTGACTGCACATAATGATACAGTTCAGCTTTTCCCACACCTTGTCTTCATGCAGCCGCTCCCATTCAGCGGCCTTTTCCATGTAGATGATAAATTTGGCATTGACCTTGACGAATTCTATGTCCTCCACATTTGACGGTATGGCCCAACCACCGCTGCCGAGCTTGGACCAATCGACAAGATCGCCTTTATCCTTGATAACAACCTTGCCCACGACAGAACCCATTTTGTTCGCATTGATGTGCAACTGTTCACGGGAGGCATTTGTTATCAGTTCCAAGTCTTCGATTGCTTTATTTGATTCCTCCTGCTCATCAACGATGTTGATGTTGGTTCCAGGCAGCGTTCGGTTGATTCTATAGAATACCTCCCTAAGGCTGAGGTGCTTGTCTACGTCCAGCAACTCCTTTGCGGTAGCCGCCACCTCGACGGTCTGCACGAACTTGCGCACGTGCGCCACGTTGAAAAAGAATCGTTTCGCTGTCTTGTCTCCGAGCATGATAAGCTTGGTCTTCGGGTCATACGCGACATTTGAGAGCGCGCGTATCGGGACATCGAGCGTCGGATTCTTGCCCGCCCCGATATCCTTGGCAAGTTTTATTCCAATCTGTTTTAATTTTGCTTTCGTTTGGTCAGTCTTCACCATACAATCACTCTTCAGATTTCTTCGCTAATGCGGTTTGAACAGGTTTTGTTCCGTTCTCATCTTCAGCCTTTTCATCCTCAAATATAATTTGCCCCTTCTTGAGTATATTGACTAGCCCTGTTTGTAGTTTCTCTTTCGGCACATCTGATATCTTGGATATTGCTTCGGCGACCTCAGGTATGTACTTCTCGAACAGGCTTGCACGCTGTGCAGCTACCTCGCGTTGTCGCTTGCCGCTGATGTAGCGCTGGAGTTTGCGCATGCAGTCTTGCAGTGCGAGTTTTATCTCTTTGACTATGACAGGATAAGGTGCGATAGCTTCTTTTGCTTCGCTGATATAAGGTATCCAAACCGATGCCATGTGTATTGCAATAATAGCCGGGCCGATGGGCATGTTACCAGAGACGTCCAAGCCGTAGTGGCGCCAATCGATTTTCTGTACGGCCTTCGTGGTCGCACAGCTTGCTGCTTGATAGAGCAATGGCACTCGGTTCGCGAAGCGCAGTATCTTTGCCGGCTCATTATCTTTCAGTTCGCCACCGTAGCCCACACCAACCTCTATTAGAAAAGGCATACCTCGGTAGACCGCAGGCGACCGGCTCACTGCTGTGACGAAGTCAAGCTTGTACTCCTTTTTAAGCCCTTCTATCATCCTCTCTTCGCCCATTGGAGACAGACAATCCATCGGAGGTTTCATGAAAGCGAAGGACTGCAGCGTGCGCCACAGCCGTTCGAGTTGTTCGTGGTCGACATCCTTAGGCTTGAGCGATGGTTTCAGGTTTGAAAGCTTGCATATTTGCATCGCTGTTCCCGGACCGATACGGCTGAAATCATTTGATAAAAATCCAGCAAGCGTCCGACTATCTGTAAGCTTGAGCATACGCTCGAGCGCCCCCATCTCCACGCCATGTGGGTGCGGCTTGATAGATTTCGGTAACGGTGGCAGCTCCTTTGTGACACGTTCAAATTTGCATATCTCTCCATCTGGTTTGACGAACGTTATGTTCGCATAAGGGTTTGATATAGCAGTCTGTTTAATATATTCTTCAACGCTATGATAGCGCTGTATCCATTTGCCTTCAACCTCGACCTCGAATCTGACACCATGTTCGGTCATGACAGGTTTCTGGCCATCCAGTGGTGGTGGTTCCTTGAAGGATTTCTCTTCAACTATTATAGGCTCGTTCTTGGTAGTGTCGATACGCAGATGGTACATGTATACAGGTTTGTTGGCAGCAGTCCGACTGTGAATGATTGCCGGCTTGCCAGCAGTCAATTGCGAATACAGTACGCTCGCTGAAATGCCAATACCCTGCTGTCCTCGCGACTGTTTTCCGCCCATGAACTTACTGCCGTATAAAAGCTTTCCGAACACGCGTGGTATGTGTTCCTTTACTATGCCAGGACCATTGTCCTCAACTATTATAGAGAAACGGTCAGCTGGTTGCTTCGATATCCTAAGCTCGGTCCTGCCACGCACGAACTCGTATACCTCGCTGATGGCAGGCGTTCCGTTCTCTTTTTTTATCTCCTTCTTCATGACCCTGAATTTGTAAGTGTTGTCACCGTGCTCAAAGATGTAAACGGACTCTGTCTTGCGCGGTTCCTTCTTCTCTATGAACTTTGCAGTCTCGTCGCCAATGCGCAGTTCAAGCTTGTCGCCGACCTTTGTTATCATTCCGATTTCGACACCGCTCTCATCAGTAATCCTGAAGACCTCGCGCGGTTCTTTGACTATCACCACTATGTCAGGAAGTATACGCGCCTCCTCGCATGCATCTATACTGTTATCGACTGCCTCTTTAACAACCGTGAGCAGCGCTTTTGCAGGGTTGTCGAAACCAAGCAGGTGCCGATTCTTTTCGAAAAATTCAGCCACAGAAATTTCGCGCAGTGCACCAGCCATGGTCTCTGCAGTTTTCACACTGTCAGTCTTTGCCATAACACTCACTTTCTTGCTCTCAATAAAAACTTTTCTACACTCGAATGCATTGCTCCACCAATCAGCATCTCGACCGCTTTCTTAGCCATATTGACCTGCTCCCATGTCCCGATTATAGCTATAGTCTTTCCATATACGCTGACTGCGGCCCCTGAAGCATCTTCTATGCGTTTGCGCATGCGACCCTTTGTTCCTATTATCCTGGACCGTATAGTTGCAGCACGCGCCTCGCTAAAGCCACCTATGTCGATGATTTCAAGCAACTGGTCTTCCTCGAACAGACGGTATGCTCGCTCTGGAGCGAAGCCTCGACCGATGGCCTTTATCATGTTCATTGCTGTCTGGAGCTCTATGCCTTCCCCATCAAGCTCAACAGAGTTACCAATGATATTGACCTTGACTCCGAGCCGCTTCTCAATCTCATCACGGACCGGCTGTGTGAGCACGCCTACACGGTCGGCCGGAATCATCACAACTTCTTTCATGTTGCATACCTTAAAAAGATTTGTTGGTGATGAGTTGATAAACCTGTGCGGCTTCGGCCGCCACGCCGTGCTTGCTGAAATATTTGCAGACGTTCTCTACATCTCTGCGTAGCCATTCATCGGCCTGCGGATGGTTGAGCACCACAGACTGTGAAAAATCTATCATGTATGGTTTATCGCCGAGCAAGATGTTAAATTCAGACAAGTCGCCATGAACGATTTTAGCTTTCTGATAGAGTAGCTTCATATTATTCACAACATTCTCAAAAACATTTTGATAGTTTTCTAATTTTATGTCCGAGAGGCGTGGATACGAAACACCACCTTCGCCAAGGAAGGACATCACGAGCACGTTGGCCCTAACAGCGATAGGTGTCGGGCATGCAACCCCAGCATTGGCTGCCTTCTGCAGGTTCTTGTACTCTTTGGTCGCCCATGCATAGACAATCGACCGTCTGTCGGATTTGACATGTGCAAATCGCGGATCGCCTATGAGATATGGATGCATGCGCTTGAAATTGGCGGCAGCGACTGCGTAGACCTTGATTGCTATCGGACCATCTTTTCCGATGCCAGACAATACCATGCTCTCCTTGCCTTCTTTGATGACACTGTGCAACTCCTTTATGGCACCGCGTATCATCAAGCCTCGGATGGTGAGGATTGTTGAGTTGTCGAAAATGCCGCCCCATGTTTTTCGTAGCTCGCTCACATCAACAAGTGCTTCTTTCCACTTCTGCCTTGTCATGAAAATAGAATCATGACCCGAACCTTAAAAATGCTATCCGAGCGATAGCTTCTTCAAGTAACCCTTTCGTTTGAGCCACTCCGCCTGTGTGTTTGTGTAGCGCCAGACAATGTCCCCGCGCTCGTTGCTTTGGACTTTCCACGGTTCTACAATCACAAGGTCCCCGACGCGCACCCATATGCGTTTTCGAATCTTTCCTGGAATTCTGCACAGGCGCGTGTTGCCGTCATCACATTCGACCGTGAGTTTTCCAGCACCCATCATGGCACTAACTATACCGAGAATCTCCCCCGTTTTTGGGATGCGTGTTCGTGCCAATTCTTCTTCCAACTCTTCTGGTGTTTTGGGCTCATGGTATGCCATAGGAACACTTCAGCATAGAACTATTTAAATCGTTGCCTGAAACGGACGGAGATGAACATACGATATATGTCCTTGCCAGACTTACGGCCTACCAGCTTATAGCTCTTCTTCAGTTCGGCGCCATACTTTTCCTTCAGCAACCTTGCAAGCTTGCTTGCTGCCGATGCGCTACCGATGCGTACATCGAACCCTTCCTTTACATCTTTAACAGAATAAAAAGCCCGTGCGTCAACAGCAGATATCTTGGCAGCTTCCCGCTCAAAGTATTTTATCACGTTCTCTGATATATCCCCACGCAGTTGCAGCACAGCTTCGTAATATCCGCCTAATGCGCGCGAACAATCCGGACAGACCACACAGTTGAAGTTTATGAGCACTGTGTGTTTCTCTGTCTTCAACTTTTTGCCACGTTCAACAAGTCCGGACGCCAGCACAGTGAATTTTTCGTTCTGTCTGTTCACATCAAATCTATCCAGACGGCCAAAGACCTTCGCTTTGCTTCGCAGGAATGCCTGTGCATTCCAAACCTGCCATTTTCCAGATATTTTTGCACGGTCGCAACGACTGCAAATCGTAACCTCAAGTCTGGCGGGCAGTTTGACAAGTTCATGCTGGGCGTTCCAGTCCTCGGCACACCATCCATCAATAACAGCTAGTCGCTTTCCGCAGACAAAGCATCTAGAAGACATACCACAACCACAGTACAAGTTTTACTGTTTCAGGCGTGTCACCGCTCAATGAGGCGAACGCTGTTGTTGTGACAGGTTCCCTCGGGTTAACAGCTTCCACAACCCACCAATCTGTTGCAAGCGATGCCACAGCCGCGCGCAACAGCAAGCCATATTCGCTGCTCAGCACAGGCCAGTCAGATATCCATACTGCTGTGCCGTTAGCAGTCACGGCGGATATCACACCATCGCTGACAATATTGATGTTGCCTGTGACTGTTGTATCATCATTCGCAAAATTCAGAAAATCGAAATCTGGCACGAGTGGTTGAAATATGACACCGCTGCTGTCGGGCCATATTTTTTTGATCTTGAAGTTGACATTGCCGGAAGGTCCTGTCATGACAAATCCGCCGCCTTCTACAACGCTGCTTGGGACAGCGCCCTCGATCTCGACACGCATCGATGGTGTGACGTTTACCTGCCTGTCCACACCCCACAGTTTCCATGTCCCACTGACCTTGCCGTCCCCTATCGCATATGTCGTCGTTACGGGCATACCAAAACCGAAGAAATATTTCGGTATTCTATTCACGGTCGGATTGTATTCAGTGAAGTTAATGTAGCCGGATGGCGGTATAGGTCTTGTTTGAGCCCTAAGTCCGAAAGTGTTGGTCATATTTGACAATGCACTGGCATCCATATTGAACAGTGCAATAATGCCGCGGCCCAATGAGAGATAGTTTTTCACATCATTGTCGGTATCAAATGCGACAGGCGTGGTGAAAATTATCACGTCATAATCGTTCGCGTTCATTGTTGGCCACGACAACTGGTCAACTGTGAAATTTATTGGGCGACCATTGATGTACGTCAGTTCAAGCATGTCCTTTACCAAGGTATAATTTTTGAAATCGCATACGCAACCCACCCTTATCTCCGATTTTGGAGTACCTGAAACATGCAGAGCCCATCGGATATTGAATGGCAGCATGCGTGTTATGTTTGATGCGTTGCCATTAAGAACGTTTATCATCTGGTTTGATGCCTCGAGCGACCACATTACACTGTCTCCAAGCGCTATCAGGTCGGGGCGCTCCCACCCTGCCCGCAATGTAGTCGTCGATATAAGCGCGGCGAGCGCCAGCACCGTGAGCAATCCCGCTATTGCGACCTCTATGAGATATACGAACCCCTTCATGCTACCACATCTCCACTGTCAACGTGCCATAGTCGTGTTCTATCCAGACGACCCGCATGACACTCACAGCACCTGCACCAGCGGTGTCTGAACCGCAACGCATGAGCGTATGTGTGGAGTTCGCTATTGTGAGTCTATAGCCACCGAGGCGCAAAGGTGCCAGTAGGCTGCACTGTCCGAAGGCATCGCGCGTCGAATTTATCATTATAAGGTTCGCCATTGAGATATTGTTCGGTTGGCCGGTCGAGAGCCATGTAGTATCAGTAGTGAGCAGGTTCGCGAGACCTATCGCCCTTGCTCTCAACATGTCAGTTCTCGACGACTCAGCCACTGTAGTGAATGCAGCATTTATCTGTGTTGCTATTATTAAGGCTATGGCAGCAAATGCAACAACTGCCAATACGAACTCTATCTTTACCTGTCCGCGCATCTCACATCACGGCACCTACATTAGGCCAAGGCGCAACAACACCATTATGGTACCGAAGCCCACACCAGTCATTATCAAGCTATGTTTGAGGCCTGCTATTACCTTTCCTTCACCTATCTGGCCAGCCACAAGACCCGAGAATATCCCTTGGATGACCGCCATGAGCATGAACAGCGCACGGTAGTAGCATGTTGTTCCTGCTCCGAGGCCGAACATCGAACATATCACACCAAATGTCACGCAGGATATGCATGTTATCGGCGGGTTCGGCATAGTGCATACAATGCAGGGGTCTTGGAACGCCAGTATCCCGCCGATTGCGGCAGTCTGCACGTTGAGTTGCAACATTGGTAACAATGTCTTTGAAAGTCCGACGATGATGCCTATGAATATGAAATATATTGCATACATAACCGCGACATGTTCGGCCATGATAGATTGTCGCTCCTTCTCTGCCTCCTTGACAGCAATTATATCGGCTGCTGTGGCCTCCATGGTGCGCGCGATGTCGCCGCCACTCATATATGACTCATTTATTATGCGCACTATCCTGCCTATGATGGTGGACCTCTTCATGCGCTCGCCGAACGCTTCTAGCGCATCGGGTAGCGGCACACCCCAGCTCACCTGGTCATTGATGCGCTTTATCTCTGGTGTGAGTCTTCCATAATCTGTCTTTGCTGCAACTCTTAGCGCATCGGGCAGCGTTAGCCCGGCCTTCTGTGTCTCGGCGAGATCGAGCATGAATGCTGGCATTTGGTCCTCTATAACACGCACCCGTTGCATCTCCATGTAGGTCAGCACAATCCATGGAACGAAACCAATGGCTGCCGCAAGCAAGAGCAGGTTTCCGAGTATGCCGACATTGTTCCAGAAGAATGTTATACCAACTACTGCTATGGCTATGGCCACTATCACAGATATCGTTTGAATGTTCAGTTTGAATCCTTTCACAACTTTATTCGGCTTTGGTAGGATTTTCATTTTCGGCATATCAATCACTCGGCGCCAGTAGTTTGAGCAGAATTATGAATGCTACGCTCACTACTGGCAGTATCACGAAGACTATAAGGAACTGTATGAATGAGATGAAAAGGTTTGCCCCGCCTCCGAATATTGACATAAGCGCGGTCATTATCACGAAGAATATTGAGCCCACGAGGATAAGTGTGAGGTATATCTCAATAAGGACAGATAACGTCTGGCTGAAGGCCTGCAACCTGCGTCTGTTTTCCTCCATGTATAGGCGTGCCTTCTCGTGCAAGTAGTTCGATATGTTTCCACCTGTAGTTATCACTGTGTCAAGGCCCCACAGCAGTTCCTTGAATTCGGGCGATGGCGTGCGTCCCGCTGTCTTCCTTATGGCGCTGATGAGGTCCATGCCGAAGGCAGTCACATCACGCGATATCTTTCCAACTTCCTTGCTTATCTCACCGTATTCCTTAAATTCAGCAAGGACGCGAAACATCGTCTGTGGTGGCGCGCCACTGGCTGCTATGGTTGCCATGTATGTGGCTGCGAATGGCAGGGCAGCCTCGATGCGTTTCCGCCTTCTGTTGGCAATGAAGGCCGGCCACGTGTAAAAAATGAAAAATACAGTTAGTGTTATGAATATGGATGTTGTGAATGAGAAGAGGAATGCAAGAATGGCGTTGTGGAGGAACAGCGCGGCAAGAACGACTATCACAGGGAACGCTATGACGAATGTTAACAGGCAGCCCAGTACCATGACATAGACATATTCCGTAAGGCTCAGTTCGAGATTTGACTTAAGAATATCTGGCTTGAGGCTGTCAAAATGCTTTACCTGCGGTTCAAGGTGTCTACCGAAGAACCTGAATGCTAGGTCGCTAAATGTTTTCCACAGGCCGCTAACCACACCAGCTCACCTATATGGCAGCCAGGACGTCCTCCGGTCTTGTATAATAGAGTTTTATCACGCGCGCGATATCACGGTAGTCGGTCATGTTTACATCAGACATCCACTCCAATACCTTCATGCGCTGGGAGATTTCGCGCTGCAATATCGCTTCATGTATTCCGTACTGGCTAGCAATTTTCTTGAGCACGATTGATGGATTTACAGCCTCGTACTTGTCGGTTTTTGGGTTCCATCTAAACACCTCATTGGTCAGCGGCATGTTCTTCGTGCGGTCGAAACCTATTATTTCATAAATGTTTGAGACTCTGCGCACGTAGGCTGGCCCGTACTTTATGCGAACGACGAAAACTATTATATCCAGTGCCTCAAGCAGGGCCCCTGGCAACGAGATGGGTGCCGTTGTCAGCCTGTCTATCAACCTTTCCATGGTGTCAGCGTGTATCGTCGACATCGAGGCATGCCCTGTGGCAATCTGTTGGAACAGTACGAAGGCTTCCTTGCCCCTGACCTCGCCGACTATCAAGTAATCCGGTCTTTGCCTTAGACTCTCGCGCAACAGGTCAAACAGGTCAACCTCACCAACCTTCCTTCCCTCAACCTCTGCTATCGGTTGCCTCGCGACTTGAGCTATCCAGTTCGGTTGTGGCAGCTTGAGTTCAGGTGTATCCTCTATGCTGACAATCTTCAGCTCAGGCTTAATGAAAAGCGACAACGCGTTCAGCAGGGATGTCTTACCTGTCGCCACACCGCCGCTTATCAGTACTGATCGGCCGTATTCGATCGCCAGCCAGAGATACGCCGCCATTTTGCTGTCCAAGGTCTTGAACCGCAGCATATGCGTCGGCGTTAGTGGCATTTCGGTGAATTTTCGAATTGTGAAATTGCTTCCACGTCTCGCGATGTCAGTTGCGAGCGTTGCCTGTACACGGCTCCCGTCAGGCAATGCTGCGCCGAGCAGCGGCATTGCGACCGATATAGATTTGCCGCAGCGTTGCGCGAGCTTGTGGACGAACGTGTCCAGTTCATCCGGGCTATCAAATATCACATTTGTGCGTATGCTTCCTATCAGAGGGTTCCTGTGATAGACATACGCAGGTATGCCAACACCATCCACAGATATGTCCTCGATATCGGGGTCCTGCATGAGAGGTTCTATCTTGCCCAGGCCGATGAAGTCCCGTTCGATATAATAAAGCATTACAGCCCTGCGCTCTTCTGGCAAGTCAGCTGCCATAAGCTTCAACATCTCATCGAATCGCTTGTGCAAATATTCCTTGGCCTCGACCTTGCGCAGCATAGTAAAATCTATGTCAAGCTTTTCCACCAAGGCAGTTTTGATTTCTTCCAACAGAGCTTTTTCCTGAGCGCTTAGCTCGGGCTCTATGAGATAGTATATGAGCGCTGCGTCCGGTGCGGACCATCGTATGTTTGCCTCCGCGAACGGCCGTGTGCCAGGCGGTGGTATGGCCGGAATAAGAGGATATGTTATGTTTATAGTGGTGAGGTCGACCTCGGGTGGCTTCCGAGGAAGAGTATATATAGGAGCCCCCGTGACAGGGACGCCTGCAGGTGCTGCAGCCGCTTCAATTGCAGCTCCCTTGGCTTCCACCTCTGCTGCCTCGGCCTCCACGCGTTCTATCGTTATCGGTGGCATTCGTGCCCTGCGCTTGCGTTCTTCCACTGTTTTGAGGACACGATATCCAGCAACAGCCTTCCTAATCACGCGGCCGAGCCTGAACTTTCCTTTCTTTTTCTTCTGTAGGACCATCTTCACAACCATGATATCAACTCAATATGACGTTTGTCGAGTTCGCTTTTATCTCAATGTACCCCCTGCTGCTGTACACAACGCCCTTGCTCTGTATAGGCAGGCCGTATAAATCTAGCACAGCTCCAAGCTTATAATTATCTGTACAGTTGAGGTTGAGATCTCTGCCTGAAGTAAAGATGGCGTACGTGCAGGCGGACAGACGTTGTGGGATGCTGACATTGTAAGTGATGTTGCTTCCTGTGGCCTTTGCTGTTTCAGCGACGTTCACCGCTGCGCCCCGTATAGCTTCACCAGTACGTTTTAGCTGTTCTACCAGGCTTGCATCATGAATGGTGTCACTGATGCTTGAAAAGGTCATGAACACGGCAACAGTTATTGTGACCCCGAACGCAAAAAACAGCACATATTCTATAGTAAGGTATTCCCCTCGCATAAGAGCAGATTGCCAAGCTGATATAAAAAACCTATATGAAGCTCAGTTTTATTTTGACTATTGTTATGGTGGAGTTCTGAAACGTCGAGTTGTGTTCAATCAGCACAGCCTTTGGTGTCGCTATCTGTGGGCCGTCCGTGAAAAGGTCAATCGCGAACCCAGGTCGCAAAGGATAGCTTAGCCGTAACTTGAGTTCTCCAGCATCCTTGCGTTCCCTTATCAGCCCGGGCTCGCCGGAAATGCTGATGTTTATCCAATAGTCTGGAAGGTCTATGCTTACAGGCATACTCATCTCGATATAGTCATTGATATCCACGTCCGCTAGGCCTATCGGCGTGTTGAACGGATAATTCAGACGCGCACTGCCTCCGGATTTTACAACTGATTGTATCGATCTGTCGAGTTCCTTCATCCAGTTCTCAGCCGCTATCACTCTACTGACATCTATGTTCTGCTGACTGATGCCACCACCCCAGCTGACTGCAGTGAAAACGAGTATCAGTGATATCAGCAAGAGTAGCACAAAAACAATTATTTGGGCCTGGCCCCGTAGAGCGGACTTTTCCATAGCTAAATCTAGCACAGGCCTTTATAAAAAACAAAAGCCTTCAGCAACCGCCTATAGCGTGCACCTGTGGCGTTCCCGCAGCGAACGATACTTTGATCGGCTTTCCGCAGATGTTTCCCATAGCTGACGTGTTCTGGACAGATATCTGGAACACGGCACCAGGAGCGAGGGTCCCGCTTGGGGTTGGTGTTATGGTTGCCGGTATCTCATTGATATATGCTGCAGCAGTCGACTTGTCTATGTTCACGGAACCGGTGTTTCTTATGGAGACTGTTGTCAAGCTGTTTCCAGCATATATCGCAGCCTCTACGGCGAATGCTGTTTGGATTCCTGAGATCGCTGTCGTCGTAGCGTTGGTGCCGCCTGCTGTTACGGTGCTGAACACTGAACTGAACCATACGTAGCTGGTCGCTGCCAGTGCAACGGTAATCATCAGTATAAGGATTACCGCAATCACGGCTGATACTCCTCTCATCCTAACGCCTCCCTTTCTTGAAGTCCCCTATGAGGACATCGTGGATGTGTATCAGCACAACCACTGTCAGCAACTGCATCAGCACCATGGTCAGTATCAGCACATTGGTGAAGTTGCTTGCTGCTGGAACGAGTGCGAAGACGCCTATTGCCATCAAGGTTATCAGCGTCAACAGCACACCGACCAATACGGCGCCTGTTCTAACTATTGGTTTAAATTTCATTTCCTTTTCCTCCTATGCAGTTGTTTCTTCCCGCCTTAGTTTGAGACCGGGGTAGCTTGACATGAGCGCTGAGACGGGCGTGCCGCCGCGCATCTTCTTTCCGAGGGCTTCCAGTGATTCCAGTATGGCCTGATTGCCCTCTATGAGCTTCTGATTTTGTTCTGTGAGCTTTGTGAGCGCCTCCTGCAGGGGTCTCATGACCTCCGCGCTCGGCGCAGAAATCTCCTCCTCGCCTGCCGCTTTCACCATGCTTATGAATTCCTTCATTGTTGTTGTGAGGTCATCTATCTTGGGCGGCAGTTTTGAAATTTCATTCCTTAAATCAGCATTTGCACGTACAATTTCCTCAACAATACGCTGGTTGCCCCTGATGAGGTCCATGATTTGGTTGATAAGGCTCTGTATCTGTGGTATGGTGCCAGCGCTCTCAAGAGCTTCCATGCGCTTCTCAAGCTTGCGAATGGGTGTTACGGGTATTATCTCGTAACTTTCGCCCTTCTGGGCGAGTTCGACCTCTTCCTCAGGCATGCAAATCTGGATAGGAATTGCAGAAACCGATATATAAAGGTTATTCGATTATGCGGCATACTTCTTGTCCGTCACCAATATACCAAGTTCACGGCTCAGCTCCTTGGCCGACTTCTCGCTGAAAAGTTTGGCCACAATGTCCGGTAGCTGGGCCCTCTTCATTGATAGCCCGCGGTTGATACAGACATAGGTCGGTGTGCCTGTTGAATCAGTTGGCCTGTCCCAAGCGAGCCACCTGTCTCCGGCGATGTTTACAGCCTCGACAAGGCCGCTACTGCCTATCTCACGGACGACTCTAAAATGAGGATTTTTCATATTTACCACTAATTAATAGTTATATTTACTTATATTTAAAGCTAACAGGAAATAGCAAAAATGAAAAATATATGAAAAATACCTTAGTACTCTTCGCCACCCGTGCTGCCTGGAGGTGTTGATGGTCCCTTCTCGAGCTTGCTGGCTGTGATAATATCATCTATGCGCAGTATCATTTCTGCAGCCTCTGCTGCAGACTTTATCGCCTGCGTCTTTATCTTCAGCGGCTCGATGATTCCTGCTGCACGCATGTCCACTATTTTGCCTGTGAACACATCCACACCTGAGGTCGTCTTACCAGCATCGTGCGCAGCTCGCAGCTCCACAAGAATGTCAATTGGATCGAGTCCAGCGTTCTCGGCAAGCGTGCGCGGGATTATTTCCATAGCATCTGCGAAAGCCAGGATGGCGAGCTGTTCCCTGCCGCTGTAGCCCTGAGCGAACTCGCGCACGGCTTTGGCAACAGCCTCTTCTGGTGCACCGCCGCCTGCGACTATTTTGCCGACTTCCAGCGCCGAGGCAACGCCGCCTATTGCGTCCTCTATTGCGCGCTCAACTTCCTCGACCACGTGTTCTGTCCCACCCCTTATCAGGATAGAAACGGCTTTCGGGTCCTTACAGTCCCGTATGAACAGCATCTGCTCGCCGGCAATCTTCTTTTCCTCAACAATGCCTGCGAATCCGAGGTCGTCCTTACTAAGGTCTGCCAGACTTGTGACCACGCGACCGCCTGTCGCCCTAGCCAGTTTTTCCATGTCAGACTTCTTTACGCGCCTGGCAGCCATTATGCCTTTCTTCGCGAGGTAGTGCTGCGCGACATCATCGATGCCTTTCTGGCACAAGAGCACATTGCATCCAGAGGCTGCTATCTTCTCAACCATATCCTTCAGTATTTTGTCCTCCTGGTCCATGAACCTTTGCAGCTGTTCTGGTGCAGTTATTTGTATCTGTGCTTCTGTTTCAGTCTTCTCTATTTCCAACGCGCAGTCAACCAATGCAATCTTCGCGTTCGTTATTTTTTTCGGCATGCCTGGATGAACGATTTCCTTGTCAATGATTATACCACGGATGAGCTCAGTGTCATCCGTGCTTCCGCCCTGCTTCTTCTCGATCTTGATGTTCTCGGTGTCTATCTCGAGTTTTGAATCGCTCCGGTCGATTATGGAGCGCACAGCATCCACGGCTATTTTCGCAAGATGTTCGTTCGCCATCTCAGCAGACTTGCCTGTCATTGCTGTTGTAGCGATTTTCATCAGCACCGCAGTATCCTCAGGCTTAACCCTTTCCGATATCTTGTCCAAGGTCGACAGCGCTCTCTCCTTTGCGAGCTTGAACCCTCTTGTAATAATGGTTGGATGCACGTTCTGGTCGAGCAGACTCTCGGCCTTCTTGAGCAGCTCACCAGCGAGAACGGCAGCTGTTGTCGTGCCGTCGCCAACTTCTTCGTCTTGCGTCTTTGCAACCTCGACGAGCATCTTGCCTGCCGGGTGCTCTATCTGCATTTCATCAAGAATAGTTACACCATCGTTCGTTATCACGATATCGCCCATGCTATCCACGAGCATTTTGTCCATACCTTTTGGTCCGAGCGTGGTGCGTACAGCATCCGCCACTGCCTTCGCAGCCGCAATGTTGGCGTGCTGGGCGTCCCTTCCCATTGCACGCAATGTGCCCTCAGGCAATACAAGTATCGGCTGGCCGGCCATTGAAGTGCCAGCTTGTATAGGATTCACCATGTTATCAACCCCCTAAATCAGCATGCAAATTTTGTCTGTATGTGAGTATACTGAAATATTTAAACTTATCCTTCCGATGGAAACAACAACATAAGGAATATAAATACACTAAAAGAGTATCATAATTCATGAATAGAAGGGGCCAAGGCAGCTTCATCACAATCATGCCATTGGTTGTTGTATTTCTTACAATAGCGCTTTTAGCATTCAAACCAACTGCACTGGCACCTTTTCAACCTTCAGCGCCCCCAGAAGGAATCTCCAGCTGTCAAAACATCACAAGTGCAGGATATTATTATTTGACTCAATCTATTTCAGGCTTGCAAGCCGGCAGGGATGTGTGCATAGACATTCAGGCCAACAATGTAGTCTTCACTTGCTCTTTATACAACATCACAGGCAGCGGTTCTGGCAAGGGCGTATATGCACAGGGAAGAACAAGTATAACCATAAGGGATTGCCCCAACATCTCCATGTATGCCACAGGCATTTATCTGGATGGTACAAATTATAGTACGATATCCAACAGCGGGCTGTTCCTGAATCCACCACCGGGAGGTGGAGGTGCTTCAGGTCTTCACCTTTCAAACTCGAATTTCAACAACATAACAAACGTCACAGCCAACAACAACGACTACGGCATCTATCTCTCCACCAGCTCCAACAACACCCTCTCCAACAACACAGTCAATAACAACACCAACTACGGCATCTACCTCTCCTCCAGCTCCAACAATACCCTCACCAACAACACAGCAAATTCAAATAGCTATTATGGAATCTTCCTCTCCTCCAGCTCCAACTATAACACAATATCAAATAACAATGCAAGCTTAAACA